>PETS01000105.1 GCA_002781265.1 Candidatus Falkowbacteria bacterium CG02_land_8_20_14_3_00_36_14
AAAGCTAATAAGTTCCTAAAGCTTGGTTTTATCCTGCTTTGCAAACTGCGATGGAAACTGAAATTTTTTGCATTTCCGATTGAGTTTAAATTAGCTAAAAGGTTTGTAATAAAGTAATAACTTATCAATTTTGTCATTGCGGGCTTGACCTGCAATCCAGGAGCGAGCCGCAGGGAACATTTTTATATAAATACTTAATAAATAAATATTCCTTCCATTAACTCCTGGATGTCGGCTCGGGGGCCGGCATGACAGATGGATTTCAGTATGAAAATATTAAATTTAGGCATAGACAATTCCGTTTTAGATAAAAATTCTAAACTGGCTAAAAGGGCGGTTGCATACGGGGGATTGGTTGAAAAATATATTATCATTGTGCCTTTTGCGGAGGGAAAAATAGTTGATTTGTCGGAAAAAGTAAAAGTTTTTGGAGTAAAAACTAAAAATAAAGTTTTCGGTTTTATTAAAATATATAATTTGGCGAAGCGTTTAATGAAAAAAGAAAAAATCAATCTGATTTCCGTGCAAGATCAGTATTATTTAGGGTTTATGTCTCTGCGATTGGCCAAGAAGTTTAAGATTGGTCTGGAAATCCAGGTGCACGGTTTTGAAAAGTATGGCGGTTTGCGTAAAGTGATTGCCAAATATATCCTGCCACGCGCAAATGCCGTAAGATGCGTTAGTTTACGGCTTAAAAAAGAATTAATTAGTGAATTTAGAGTTAAGGAAAATAATATCACTGTAGCGCAGATATTTGTTGATATAGCTAAAATGTCATTGCGAGGAGCTTTTGCGACGAAGCAATCTCGGCAAGACGCTCTAACCGGGATTGCTTTGCCTTCGACTTATAATGGCAAGGTAGTTTTTTTAACTATTGGAAGATTGGTGCCAGTTAAGAATATTGTAATTCAAATTAAGGCGATGGTTGAGGTTATAAAAAAATTTCCTGAAGTTGAACTATGGATTATTGGTGAAGGACCAGAGAAAAATAATTTAGAATATATAATTAATAATTTAGAATTAAGTGAAAAAGTAAAATTATTGGGATGGCAAGGCGATTTGAGAAAATTTTATAGCCAGGCGGATGTATTTATGCTAACTTCAAATTATGAGGGTTGGGGATTAGCGGTTATAGAGGCGGCGGCTTATGGATTGCCGATAATAATGACTGATGTCGGTTGCGCCGGGGAAGTTATAAGAAATAGAGAAAACGGAATAATAATCTCGGTTGGCGATGTAAAAAAACTAGGAGAGGCAATGGTTAAAATAATGGAAAACAAAGACTTGAGAAAAAAATTAGGAGACAGCGCCTGTGAGGCGGTTAAAAAATTGCCGAACAAGAATGAAACACTTGCTTTATATAAAAAATCTTGGGAAAAAGCTTTAAAATAAATTATGAAAGATATAATATTACTGCCAACTTATAACGAAAAAGAAAATATAAAATTGATAATTCCGGAAATTTTTAATTTATATCCAGATATTTATATATTAGTTATAGATGACGATTCCCCTGATAAAACAGCGGAAGAAGTAAGATTTTTAATAAAAAAATATCCTATTTATCAATATTAGAAAGAAAGAAAAAAACCGGGTTGGGCGATGCTTATAAAAAAGCGATAAAAGAGGCGATTAAAAATAAAGATTTAAGGTCTATTATTACTATGGATGCCGATGGATCGCATTCGCCGCAATATCTCGGAGAAATGTTAGATAATATAAATAATTATGATGTGGTAATCGGTTCTCGTTATATTAAAGGCGGAGGCGTGGAAAATTGGGAGGTATGGAGAAGAAATTTAAGCAAGTTCGGGAATTTATATGCCAACGCATTAACTGGAATAAAGATTAGCGATTTAACTTCAGGCTTCGTTTGCTATAAGAGGGATATTTTAGAAAAAGTTGATTTTTCAAAAATTGATTCTAGCGGGTATGCTTATCAGATTGAGATGAAATATTATTTAGTAAATAATTTAAAGGTTAAATATAAAGAAGTTCCTATAATTTTTAAAAATCGTCGGGAAGGAGAATCAAAAATTTCCAATCAGATTATCACCGAAGGCATTGTAGCCCCTTTGAAATTATTTATTAAAAAAATATGGAAAAAATAATCTGTCCGATTTGCGGATCGGATAAAAATAAATTTTTTTGTGAAAAAAATAATTATAAAATTTATTTTTGCTTCCGATGCCGAGCAGGATTTGTTTGGCCGGTGCCGGAGACGTCAAAAGATTTATATAGTGAAAGTTATTTTATAAATGATGATAAAGTCAGCGAATTCGGATACACCGATTATGAAAAAGACAAGGAGCCGATGAAAGGGATATTTGTCAGCTATTTAAAGAAAATAGAGCAAATCACTAAAGGAAGAAAGTTAATTGATATTGGAGCGGCAACGGGTTATTTTTTGGACTTAGCCAAGGAACGCAACTGGGAAACCTTTGGCATAGAGTTATCGGAATATGCCGCTTCTCGAGCAGGAGAAAAGGGCCATAAAATGATTGATGGCCGATTGATTGGCGAAAATATTAACGAAAAGTTTTCCGCCGTTACCATGTGGGACGTATTAGAGCATTTCAACGATCCCAAAAATGAAATTAGGAAAGCCGGCCGATTATTGGAAGCGGGCGGCGTACTGCTTTTAAACACTATTGATTTTGGAAGTTTATCTTCCCGCTTGATGGGAAGGCGATGGCATTTAATTGTGCCGCCGGAACATCTTTTTTATTTTTCGCGGAAAAGTTTGTTTTTACTCTTGGAAAGTTCAGGTTTTAAGATAATAGCGGTGGAAAAAATGGGAAAAAAATTTTCTTTTGCATATATTTTTAAAGTATTATATAATTGGCAGAAATTAATAATTTGGAAAAAATTATCTAATTATTTTAATAATAATAATTTTTCTAGGAAATTTTACATTCCGATAAATTTAAGAGATAATATTTTAATAATAGCTAAAAAAAATAAAGATGCTTAATATAATTAAAAAACATTATTTGATTTTAATTCTTGCTTTAATTGCAGGAACTTTAACGGCTTTGCCCCAAATTTTAGCGATTAAAAAAATTAATAATTTTCAAGGTATTTATAAGATTGCCAATAATGATGAAACTTATTACTTGGCGCGAGGCAGAGATATTATTGACGGCCATAGCCATCTGGGCAACCCGTATTTATTTGAACATAAAAATGAGCAACCAGTGCAATTTTGGTTGCCGGATTATATATTAGCTAAGCCGTTGGCTATTTTTAATATTAATATTCATTATGGATATTTTTTTTATGATTTTATTTTTCCATTTGCATTGGTGCTTTTAACTTATTATATAATTTATTTATTAACCAATGAAGTATCTGTTAGTTTTTTGGGAACGGCCTTTTTGCATCTAAATTTATTTTTATATGCCTTCGGCAGATCTCCCAGCCCCCAGTTGAATTTTTTATTTTGGCTTTTATTATTTTTATTTTGGCTTAAATTTTTATATCAATCAAATTATAAAAATGCCTTTATTATGGGGATATTTTTCGGATTATTATTCCATATATATACTTATTATTGGACTTTTTATATTGTATTTTTTGTTATTTATATTTTAGTAAATATAATTTTAAAACGTCATATTGAGTACAAAAAATATTTATTAGTTACATTAATCGTTTTTTGTTTTTCCATTCCTTATTTTATTTCTATGCTTAAAAGTATTGGTTTACCATATTATATTGAGTCGCTAACTAGGATAGGAATGGTAAACACCCATTTCCCGTCCGGTAGAAAAATTTTTATGTGGGGCTTTTTAACGCTGATTTTATTTTTTATGGCATATAAAAAAAAGGTAATAGATATAAATAATAAATCATTATTATTGCTGAGCGGAATATTAGCGGCAATAATTACGGTAAACCATCATTTAATTACGGGTAAGAATTTGCAGTTTTCCAGCCATTATTGGATGCTAAGTGTTTTTATTTTTATTTTTACCTTAGTTTATATTATAAATTTATTATTAGAGAAGATAAAATACAAAAAAATTAAATTAGTAATCTTGGTATTGGTTTTTTTATATATATTTTATTATCCCACAACCTATGCCATTAGTATTATTGAGGGAGACGCTATTTCTTATAGTGAAAATAGTATTAAACAGCAAAATTATGCTCCCATATTCAAATGGCTAAATGAAAATACTTATCCGGACGAGGTGGTGTTTGCCAATAATGAATTAAGTGGTTTAATACCTGTTTATACTGCCAATAATGTTTTTTATTTTGCCATGGCTGGTCTGCATTTTATGTCCGATAAGGAGTTTCAAGAAAGGTTTATACTTAATAATTATTGGCATGAGTATAACGAACAATATGCTATAGATAATAAATTTGGTATTTGGGGAGCGTATTATCAGACAAAATATGACCACGAACAAAGTAAAAATAAAATAAGAAAATTATTTTTTATTCCGCCAAAAGAATATATAAAAATTCCGCAGGAAAAGATAGATAAATTTTTAGAATTAGCCAAAGAAATTCAAAGCAATGATTTTGAAAGTCAATTAAAAAAATACAGAGTTGATTATTTAATTTGGAATAAGGCGGCCGATCCCGATTGGAAAATTAACGATCAAAAATTTTTAAGTCTTATTATTCAAGTAGACGATTTAGCTATATATAAAGTTAATTAAAATGAAAAAAGAAATTTCTCTATTAAGAAAATTTGAGTATGAGGCGATTTCCCAAGTAAAAATTGACGGAAAAATTTTAGATTTGGGCGGAGACAGAAGATCTGGTTATCATGAGCTTATTAAAGGAGAGTATAAAATTGAAGTCGTTAATATTAATAAAGAAACTGGAGCAGATTTATGCTTTGATCTTGAAAAAGTTTTTCCTATCACGAGCGAAAGCTACGAAGCGGTTATGTGCGTTAACGTTTTAGAGCATATTTTTAATTATAAAAACGTTTTGGATGAAAGCTTTAGAATTCTTAAAAAAGGAGGGAAATTGGTCGGGGTAGTACCATTCATTTTTAACGTCCATGGCTCTCCGGATGATTATTTTCGTTTTACTGGAACAGCGCTTAAAAGGATTTTAAAAGAAGCTGGGTTTGCAGATCTTCGCGTAGAAGAATTAGGTACTGGCATATTCAGCGTAATATTCCAGATTAAATACGGATTTTTCAGATTTATTTATTTAAGGAAATTAGCTATGAAGTTTTACATTATGCTTGATAAAATTTTAATACAGAAAATTATTAAATCTTTAAAGCCAAATAATCATTTATCGGAGAAGCATCTTCCTTTGGGTTATTTTTTCATTGCAAAGAAATAATTATGAAATTAATCTACATAGTTAACGCAAAAATTCCCACAGACAAGGCTAATGGCTATCAAATATGTAAAATGTGCGAAGAATTCGCCAAGGCCGGTTTGGAAGTTGAACTTTGGATCCCGACCAGAGAGAGCCGATTTACGCAAGATTCGTTTGAATATTACGGCCTAGAAAGAAATTTTAAAATTAAAAAAATTAAAAGTTTTGATTTTATTAAATTCCATAAGTATTTAGGTAAATATAGTTTTTGGATGCAAAGTATTGTTTATCTTTTAAAGTTGATTTTTAAAAAAGTAGACAAAGACACTATCGTTTATTCTAGAAATCCAGAAATTATTTGGCTTTTTAATTTAAAAGGATATAAAACATTTTTTGAAGTCCATCGCTGGTCAGAAACAAAGTTGTATTTTTTTGAAATTTTTATAAAAAAAGTTAATAAAGTTATAGTTGTGACAGAAGAACTTAGAAAAAAATGTATGGAGATTGGTTTTTCCAAAGATAGGATTATAGTCGCTCCCGATGCGGTTGATTTAAAAATTTTTGATTTGGATATTTCAAAATATGACGCTCGAAAAAAATTAAATTTACCAAATAACAAAATTATTTTGGGCTATATGGGAAGTTTCAGAACCATGGGAGAGGAGAAAGGAATAACTGAGATATTAAAATCTTTAAAAATTATTCAAAAAAAATATCCTAATATTTTTTTTCTAGCTGTCGGGGGCGGAAAAGATGATATAGAATTTTATAGAAATTTAACAAAAATTTTAGGAGTGGGAAATAGTATTTTATTACTTAGCAAAGTAATAAGATCGGATCTAGCGATTTATCAGAAGGCCTGTGATGTGCTTTTAATGCCGTTTCCCCGAACTAAACATTTCATTTATTATATGTCACCGTTAAAAATGTTTGAATATATGGCTAGTAAACGGCCAATAATAGCCACTAATTTACCTAGCATAAGAGAGGTATTAAATAGCAGTAATTCATATTTAGTAAAACCAAATGACCAGAAAGATCTCGCGCGAGGTATTCGGGAATTATTGCAAGATGATAATTTTTCTCAAAATATATCACTTAAAGCATTTCGAGATGTCCAAAATTATACATGGGATAAGAGGGTTAAAAAAATTATTGATTTTATAAAAAATAATAAATTAAGTTTATGAAAGAAGAAAATATTCGCCCGGCTAAATTAATGGAACGGGTCGATGTATTACAAGTTGAAGACAGAAAAAAGTTGCTAAAGAAAAAAAAGGGATTTATAAAGATCGCTTGCCCGGCGTGCCAATCGAAAAAACATAAAACATTATTTAAGAAAGACGGTTTTATTTTCGTATCCTGCGAGTCGTGCGAAACAGTTTTTGTCAATCCAAGGCCAAGTTTTTTTATGTTGGCGGAATATTATGAAAAAGCCAAGAGTTGGAAATATTGGAACGATAAAATTTTTCCTGCCTCGGAAAATTCCAGGCGCAACCAAATTTTTGCCCCCAGAGCTAAAAAAGTTTCTGCTTTGTGCGACGCGTATAAAGCGAAAAAAGAAATTTTAGTTGATGTGGGAGCGGGCTTCGGAACTTTTTGCGAGGAGATAAAAAATCTTGGGGTTTTCAAAGAAGTTATCGCTGTTGAACCTTCACGTAGCCTTGCCGAAACTTGCTGTGAAAAGGGAATCAAAGTTATTGTAAAGCCGATTGAAAAAGCGAATATAAAAAAGGCGAGCGTTATCACTAATTTTGAATTGATTGAACATCTTTTTTGGCCTAAGGATTTTTTGCTGGGTTGCGCAAGAAATTTATCGCGAGGAGGGTTGATTATAATCACTACCCCCAATATAAAAGGTTTTGATTTACTGACGCTTGGAAAATTTTCCGAGAATATCAGCGCTCCAAACCATTTAAATTACTTTAATATTGATTCGCTAGGGTATTTATTAAAACAATGCGGCTTTAAAATTATTGAATCGTTAACGCCAGGTAAGTTAGATTCTGAACTTGTTAGAAAAAAGATTATTAACGGTTCATTCAATGTCTCTATAAATTCTTTTTTAAAGTATATTCTTATAGATACTTGGGATAAGAATGGTGATAGTTTCCAGAAATTTTTAGAGAATAACAATCTTTCTTCACACATGTGGATTGTGGCTAAGAAATTATAATTATATAATTTATGAAATTACTTATTTTAACACAAAAGGTTGATATTAACGATGATTTATTGGGTTTTATGCATGATTGGATATTAAAATTTGCTGAACATTGCTCTTCTGTAGTAGTAATTTGCTTGGAGAAGGGTGAATACAAATTGCCTATCAATGTTAGAATTTTATCATTAGGCAAAGAAGAGGTTGGAGGTTGCAATTTGAAAATTTGGAAAAGATTTATTTATTTGGTTAGATTTTATAAATATATTTGGTCAGAGAGAGGCAATTATGACGCTATTTTTACACACATGAATAAAGAATATATTATTTTGGGCTGGGCGTTATGGGAGCTATGGGGTAAAAAGATAGGTCTTTGGTACGCCCATGGTTATGCCCCTCTTAGTTTAAAAATAGCAGAGAAGTTAACTGATTTTATTTTTACTTCTACGAAAAGTGGTTGCAGATTAAAAAGTAATAAGATAAATATTATAGGTCAAGGAATTAATGTTAATAAATTTAAGGTAAGTGGGAAAGAGGTTAATAAAGGTGAAAAATTTCAAATTATAAGTGTTGGTAGGATTTCTCCGTCAAAAAATTATGAAACCTTGATAGCCGCGATTGAAGTTTTGATTAGCAACAATTTTAAAATGCAAGTGGATATTATAGGCGATGTAGGTATAAAGGAGCAACAGCAATATTTCAATGATTTAAAGGAAATTATTAAAGATAAGTTTTTAGATGAATCGATAAAGTTTTTAGGGTCAGTACCAAATAAAGATGTTGTAAATTTTTTACAAAACGCTGATTTATTTGTAAATATGAGTTATACTGGAAGTTTGGATAAAGCCGTTTTGGAGGCGATGGCTTGCGAAGTGCCAGTTTTAACTTGCAATGAAGCATTTGAAGAAATAATGGGTAAGTATAAGAAAATTTTAATGTACCCCAAAAAAGATTATAAGCAATTAGCCGAGAAAATTAAGTTTATTATTAGTACTTCTTCGGAGGAGCGACATATTATTGGCGTTGATTTAAGAAGCATAGTAGTCGATAATCATAGTAGCGAGCAATTAATCAATAAAATCATATCGTTTTATAATTTCGACAAGTTATTATGAAATTAATTTACTGCACATCAATCGCGTTATCAAATAAATTGGCCAATAGAGCGCAAGTTTATTCTATGGCCAAACAATTCCAGAAAAAAATGGGAGAATTTTTTTTCTTGGGAGTTAATTACACCAATATAGATGATCGGAAGCTGAATATCATTTGTTTTAATAATAGAAAAAGTTATATTTTAGCGTGGAAATACATAAAATTCATAAAAAATAATAAGATAGATTATATTTATTGTCGCGAAGCCAGATTACTTTTTTTTATTATATTATATAGCAAATTATTTCTAAGGTTTAAATTAATATTTACTTATGAGGTTCACTCTTTCTTTCAGAGAAACATGATTGACGAATTAGTTGATAGATTTTTGTCGCGTTATGTAAATAATTTTATTTTTGTTACTAAAAATCTTGCAGATAGATATATTATTAAATATTCAATAAGTAAAAATAAGACCTTAGTATCGCCGGACGGCGTTGATCTGGAAATTTTTAATATTAATTTATCAAAGGAAGGCGCTCGTAAAAAATTAGGATTGCCATTTGATAAAAAAATTATTATTTATACGGGGAAATTTAAAACCATGGGAATGGACAAAGGAATAAATGATATTTTAAAAGTTTTAAAAATTATAAACGATAATAATTTATTATTCGTAGCGGTGGGCGGTTCAAAAAATGAACTAGATTATTATAATAAATTAGCCAATCAGCTGAATACTCAGGAGAAAGTTAAATTATTTGGCATGACTACTCAAGATAACCTTGCTATTTATCAAAAGGCGGCCGATGCTTTACTTATGCCTTTTCCCCATAATACCCATTATGCTTATTATATGTCGCCTTTAAAAATGTTTGAATATATGGCGAGTAAGCAGCCGATTATCGCCTCAGATCTGCCGTCCATTAGGGAAGTTTTAAACAAAAATAATTCAATAATAGTCAAACCAGAAAGACCGGACGAATTGGCTAAAGGCGTGAAGATAGCTTTGGAAGATAAAAATTTAGTTAAAAAAATAACCGAGCAGGCATTTCAAGACGTAGGACGATATACATGGAAGATAAGGGTAGAAGATATTTTGGAATTTATAAAATGTGTATAACTTTTTAACTTATTTCAAATTTTGTTAAAATTAGCAAAGTTATTCATTTAATTTAATATATATTGACACCCATTGACACTTTTTGACACTTTGCTATACTTAAAGATGAATTCCACTCCTCTAAATATTTTTTAAAAAGATATAAGGTTTATGACGACAAATTTTATAAAAAAATTGAATAAAATAAAAAATGCCATTTCCCTTTTTGGGAAATGGCATTATTCGTATTGTAAATTTATATTATGCCAGAAGAAATAAAGCCAAACGCTGTATATACCACTAAAGAAACAAGAGAATTGTTAAGGATTTCAACTTCTACGATCAAGCGTATGCTTAAGAAGGGGCTTTTAAGAGCAAATAAAGTCTGCGGGCATTATCGGATTTTAGGCAAGGAAATACTTAGATTGGTTTCACCAGAAGTGGAACAAAAGGCAATAGAATCTTATCTTAATATGAAAAAGAAAGTTGTAGACAAGATTAATAAATGGTAAGGATCACGGTTCTATTTATATAGAGTTTTTAGTGATTTATTTTTAATAAAATGATAATATATAATTTTAAAAATAATAAAATTTTTTCTTTTTTGAAATTAATTTATCGCGGATTCGGCCGATATAAAAAAAGGATTGTTTTTCTAACGGTGCTTGGTTTTTTAAGCAGTTTAGCGGGCGGTGTGGGAATAAATGCGCTCATCCCTTTATTTTCATTTGTTACGGGGGAGGGCACGAACGGGGATGATTTTATATCGCAGGCCATTACAAAGCTTTTTTCTTTTTCCGGCGTCGCTTTTAATGTAAAGTTTTTATTGGTTTTTGTTTGCCTTTTATTTGTCTTAAAAGCCGTATTATTGATTTTAAGTAGTTATGTTAGCGTAAAAATTATCGCCGAGTATGAAGCGCGGACGAGAAGTAATTTATTTAAAATTATTTTAAAATCTGATTGGCCGTATTTATTAAAACAAAAATTAGGGCATTTGGAAACAGTATTAATGACAAATGTAAAAAACTGTTCGCTCTTGTTAAATCATATAAGCACCATTATAATCACATTGGCAAATTTAGTTGTCTACGCTATTATAGCTATAAATATCTCCGCTTATATAACTTTAATAACTATCGCTTTTAGCGGGCTTATTTTTGTTTTATTCCATCCTGCTATTAACAAAACGAGGCGTATCGCCTACGAAGAAGAAAAAATTAACCGGGATATCGCCCATCACATAAATGAGAATATATTGGGGATGAAGACGGTTAAGGCGATGCGGGCGGATCAAAGAATTATAAAATTCGCCCAAGACAGCTTTGGGAAGTTAAAGGATATAAGAATAAAAACATATTTATTTTCAACATTGCCCAATGCCCTTATGGAGCCGTTTAGTTTGATTTTTATATGCGTTGTCTTCGCTTTTTTCTATAAAACGCCTGGATTCAATCTTGCCGCGCTTGTCGCCGTAATTTATTTAATTAGGCAGATTTTTTCATACGCCCAGCAATTACAGAAATATTTGCTTGGTGCGAGCTCTTTAATTCCGTATTTAAGAGGCGTGTTAAATTTTGAAGAGCAGGCCTATAATAATAATGAAAAAAATACCGGCTCTGAAAATTTTAAATTTAACCAAATCCTAGAGTTTAAAAATATAACTTTTTCTTATAATAATAAAAAAAATATATTGTCCAAAGTTAGTTTTATCATAAAAAAGGGAGAAATGGTCGGTCTTATTGGCCCTTCGGGGGCTGGCAAAACCACTTTGGTGGATTTGATATTGCGCTTATTTCTACCTCTTGAAGGAGAAATTTTATTAGATGGAAAAAATGCCGGTCAAATAAATTTGAACGAGTGGAGAGAAAATATCGGCTATGTATCGCAAGACATGTTTTTAAAAAATGACACTATCGCCAACAATATAAAATTTTACGACGATTCTGTAACGGAAGAAAATATGGAAACTGCGGCCAAAAAAGCGAATATTTATGATTTTATTTTAAGTTTGCCGCAGAAATTTGAAACAATAATAGGGGAGAGGGGAATTGAATTTTCCGTCGGCCAGAGGCAAAGAATTGTTATCGCCCGCGTCTTGGCCCAAAGCCCTGAAATTTTAATACTTGACGAAGCGACCAGCGCTCTTGACAATAAGTCGGAAGAGAGAATCCAGAAAGTAATTGAAAATCTTGAGGGAAGATTAACGGTTTTTGTCGTGGCGCATCGCTTATCAACAGTGATTAATTGTGATAAATTATTAGTATTAGATAAAAGCACTATTGTAGAAGAAGGCCGTCCAAGCGAATTATTAAAAGATAAAGATACTTATTTTTATAAAGCTTATAATATCAGAAATAAATAAAAAAAATATGTCTAACATCAATTGTTTAGAAAATAAAACAGTGTTGATTACCGGTGGAACCGGTTCTTTCGGTAAGAATTTTATTAAGCATCTGCTTATTAATTCTAAGGCTAAAAAAATTATTGTTTTTAGTCGCGATGAATTAAAGCAATTTAATATGGCAAGGGAGCTTAACGACGAAAGATTGAGATTTTTTATCGGAGATGTTCGCGATAAAGATAGATTAATGCGTGCTTTTTACGGAGTTGATATCGTAATTCATGCCGCGGCCTTAAAACAGGTGCCTACCATTGAGTATAATCCTTTTGAAGCCGTAAAAACTAATATTTTAGGAAGCCAGAATGTTATAGACGCCGCGATTGATCAGGGCGTAGAAAAAGTATTGTTGATTTCAACAGACAAAGCGGCGCAACCTATTAATCTTTACGGTTCGACTAAACTATGCGCGGAAAAATTATTTATCAGCGGAAACGCTTACTCGGGCGGAAAAACCAGATTTAGCTGCGTGCGCTATGGAAATGTGATTGGCAGCCGGGGAAGCATTGTGGAAACCTTGGTTAATAAGCCGAAGGGCGAAAAAGTGCTCATTACCGACGAAAGAATGACCAGATTTTGGCTTATACTTGAGCAGAGCTTTGTACTCGTTTTATTCGCCTTGGATAATATGGTAGGCGGGGAAATTTTTATTCCTAAAGTTCCGAGCATGAAAATTATTGATATAATAGACATCATTACTCCTGATTCCATAAGAGAGATTATTGGCATAAGACCGGGAGAAAAAGTGCACGAAATGCTTTTAACCCGCGAAGAATCAAGGCACGCGGTTGCGCTTGATAAATATTTTGTCATTATTCCCGAGCATAAAGAAATATTTAACATGGATAATTTTAAAAAGTATACGGATAAAGGCGAAGGATTGCCCCAGGATTATTATTTTGCCAGCGATACAAATGAAAATTGGCTGTCGGATGACGACTTTAGAGAAATTGTTGAAAATTTAAAAGTATAAATATGCTTCCTTACGGAAAACAATATATAGACAAAAGCGATATTAGTGAAGTGGTTAAAGTTTTGCAATCGGACTTTTTAACGCAAGGACCGAAAGTTAAAGAATTTGAAGAAAGTTTGGCAAAATATTGCGGCGCTAAATATGCCGTTGCCTGCGCCAACGGAACCGCCGCTCTCCATTTAGCTTACTTGGCGGCTGGAATTAAAAAAGGCGACGAAGCGATTACCACGCCCAATACTTTCGCGGCGACAGCCAATATGCTTATGGCAATCGGCGCCAAGCCGGTTTTTTGCGACATCAGATCAGATACGTATAATATTGACGAAGAAAATATTAAAAAATTCATAACTAAGCGGACAAAAGTGATTGTACAAGTCCATTTTGCCGGACAATCCTGCGAGATGAAGAAAATAAAAAAAATAGCCAAGAAACATAAACTCATAATCATAGAAGATGCTTGCCACGCTTTAGGCGGAAAATATGAAGGCGAAAAAATAGGAAGTTGTAAGTATTCAGATATGGCAATATTCAGTTTTCATCCTGTAAAATCAATCACTACCGGCGAGGGCGGAGCCGTTTTAACCAATAATAAAAAATATTACGAAAAATTATTAAGCTTTCGTTCCCACGGCATTCATAAAGATAAAAACGGTAAAAATGTGATGGTGGAACTGGGGTATAATTATAGGATAACTGATATTCAATGCGCTTTAGGCATAAGCCAATTAAAAAAATTGGATAAATTTATAAAAGAAAGGCAAAGGGTTGTAAAATGGTATGAAGAAGAATTAGGCGATTTTAAAAAAATAATATTGCCCAATGTTTTACCCGAAAATTATTCCAGCTGGCATATATATGTAATTAGAACCGCTAAGAAAAACGATAGGGATAAATTAAAAAAATATTTACAAGACAAAGGCATTGGCGTCAATTTTCATTATCCGGCCGTCTATTCGCACCCCTATTATAGAAATAATGGATATAAAAATATTAGATTGAAAAATATGGAAGAATATCATACGACTTGTATAACCTTGCCATGCTATACGCAGTTGGAGAGAAAGGATATTAAATATATTGGAGAAGTTATTAGAGAGTTTTTTAAAAAATAAAAAAATCCGCGGGTGAGATTGTTTATTCACCGAGTTGCTTCTTAGAAATATAAAGAAGCATGCCGGGCACTCCGTTGAATGGACCGGGGCAGGCTTGGCCGTATACTGAAACCAACACTGAACCGTCACTTAAGGAGGTGATGCCGTTTCCGAATACATCAGGAACAGCAAGGTTTTGATAAAGATAAATTCCGTGTTTTTTTGTAGAACGAAAATTTGTGACAGTCAGAAGACCATAATTTGTTAAGGTAATACCATAAGTGAATGGCTCAATTCTATCGCTTGAGTTATAAAATAATGTTTTTTCGTCCGCAACGGAATAGATGGTTGATTGCCATTCATTTACATCGGCTGATGATTTAATCGTGAATATTCTGTTTGTTTTATGTTCCCAAAGTGCGGAATGAATCATTGCCATATCATCGCCATCTGGTGGGAGTAGTATTTTGTCCGTAAGCGACCATTTGTCTCCAGTATTTTGCGGCGGGGATAGGACAAAAAAGCTTCTTTCCGGATCACCATTTCTAGGGATCCATAATGTTCCGTTGGGTCCGAAGTTCACGGTTTGCGTGCGGTTGATATCGCTGTCCCTTAAAACATCCGGAAACAACCGTACCGACTGAATTCCATGTTTCACCCCGCGAATTCATTCAAAATCAAAGAAATGAAGCCCGTCGGGAGTTATCTTGACTTTAGCCATGCAAATTGCCGGCGCATAGTAATCCGCGATAGCGATTAGGTTGTACCCATCTTTCGGAATACTCGCAATGCCAAGCGGCTGGAAACCGAGAAAAATCGGCTCATTTAATTTTTCCAGTGGAACAGTAATGCTTTTCTCCTGATTGGCGAAGCTTTTCGCCATGTTGGCTAAGTACTGTGAGTCCATATTTTACCTCCTTAATTAAAATGGTTATTGGTTTAGCGCTTAATTGCGCGTTTTGAAAAGGTCAAATCTAATAATTTAATTTAGCATAAACAACGAAATATGTCAATAAAATTGGTATTTAAAGAAGAAAACGAAGAGCTGTTTTGGAAATATTGGAATGAAATGGCAAAAAAAGCGAGCTACAGATATTTCCCGACTAATTTAAAAACTTACAATTACGGCGGTAAAAACGACAAAAGTTTTGTTTACTTAGTGAATAATCAGCTGGCGGCTGGAGTATTTTTGCCTATTGAAAAAATTGAAAAATTTTTTATTAATGCGCCGATTTTTAAATTTATGGCGGTCAGTAAAGAAATATTTAAAATAATTAATAAAATAGCGGTAGAAAATGGGATTAAAAAAATAATGTTTGAGATAGACCCATTGGAAAATTATAGTTATAATTATTTGCAGAAGTATGGTTATTTGGATGCGACCATTTTAAGCTATGTAGTTGATTTAACGGTTGATGATTTACTGGCGACTTGCCGAAAAGGATGCCGTAACGACATAAAGTCCATTTTAAAGGATAAAAATTTTTCCGTATTTTTTATTGATAAAAATAATGCGGATTATAACATCCATAAGGAATACAGAGAACTGCATAAAAAATGCGCCGGCAAAGAAACGAGAGCCAAAAAAACATTTGACTGGCAGTTTGAAAGATTAAAGGAAGGAAAGGCGGTCTTATTCGGTTTAAAATATAAAAATAAAAATATCGCTTATTCGTATTTTGAATTTAATAAGGAAAAGGGTGTTTATTATTCTTCCGCCGATGATCCAGATTACGATAGAATGCATATCTACCATATTTTGATTTATTCAGCCATGGAATATTTAAAGAAAAAAGGAGTCAAGTTTCTTGATATGGGCCAGCCGGCATCGCCCTCGCCGCAGTTTAATTATTACCCCGACAAAAAACAAATTAACATAGCTTTATTTAAGAGGGGATTCGGCGGTGAATTTCGGCCTTTATTCAGGGGTATAAAATATTTTTCAGAAGAAGCATTTAAAAAAGATATTAAAGAGTTTATTGATAATTATTTTCAAGCCATAGTATAACAATATGAGAAAAGATATTAATATTATCATAATCGGCTTCGGTTCAATCGGCCAAAGGCATTATAGGAATTTAGCGCAGTTAGGTTATAAAAACATAGCCGCGTTTGATGTTGATAAGAAAAAATTAAGTATTAGCAATATTAAAAGAGTTAATAATCTTAATCCAGAAGTTTTAGAAAAATTTGATTTAGCTTTTATCTGTAATCCGAACAATTTACATATAAAAACCGCTATTCAGTGCGCTCGGGCGGGCTGCCATTTATTTATAGAAAAACCGCTTTCGCATAATTTGCGAAAAATAGAAAAATTAGAGAGAATTGTTAAGAAAAAAAAATTGGTAAATATGGTTGCTTGTAATATGAGATTTCATCTTTGCTTAAAATTTATTAAAAATTATTTAGATAAAAATAAATTAGGGAAAATATACGGCATTTACCACGAGTTTGGCTACTACCTTCCTTATTGGCGTTCCGGAATGGATTACAGAAAAAATTATGCTGTTAAAAGATCAACCGGCGGAGGAATTATATTGGACGATATTCATGAGTTTGATTTACTTTTTTGGCTTAATGATTTTACAAGAGTTAAGGAATCAAAGTTTATTTTTAATAAAGCTAGCAACTTGGAGCTTTCTACTGAAGATAATTGTATTGCTATTTTTAAATTTAACAATAATATTTTAGGATATGTTAAATGCGATTATTTACAGCAGGCTTATTCAAGAAGTTGCAAAATAGTTGGAGAAAAAGGTAATTTAGAATGGGATTTTAATGAAAATATTGTTTGGTTAAAAACCAAGGATAAAAATAAAAAACTATTTAAAATAAAGAAATATGATTTAAACAATATGTATATTGCCGAAGTAAAATATTTTTTTAATATTTTAGATAAAAAAGAAGAATCTTTTAATAATATCAGAACCGCAGTAGAAGTTTTAAAATATTGCGTTAATCGTAAATAGAAGTATGAAAAATAATTATTTATGTATAATTCAAGCGCGAATTAGTTCAACTCGACTTCCGGGTAAAGTTTTGAAAAAAGTTAACGGTATAACTTTACTTGAGTATGAAATTAAACGTGTTAAAAAATCTAAAAAAATAGATAAAATCGTGATTGCCACTTCGGATAAAAAAGTGGATGACATAATAGAGAGGTTTTGTAAAAAAATTAGTATAAATTGTTTTCGTGGCTCCGAAGAAGATGTCCTGGATAGATATTATCAATGCGCGCTTAAGTACCCAAAATTTAAAAACATTATTAGGGTAACCGGAGACTGTCCTTTAATTGATTCGAAAGTAATCGATAAAGTGTTGGTTTTTTTTGAAAAAGGAAAATATGATTATGCAAGCAATGTTTTAGAAGAGACTTATCCGGATGGTATGGATATAGAAGTATTTTCTAAACCCGCCCTGGAAGACGCTGCAAGAAACGCCATGCTTCTTTCTGAGCGGGAACATGTTACTTTGTATATAAGAAATAATAAAAAATTCAAAAAGGGAAGCATTAAGGCAAAAAAAGATTATTCAGGTTTCCGTTTAACTGTTGATAATCAAGATGACTTTGCAATAATAAGATTTTTAATAAAAAATACTGAGCCGAATGCGAATTTTTTAGATTATATTTCTCTACTGACAAAAAATCCAAAAATAATGTTAAAAAATATGCATATTATTAGGAATGAAGGCTTATTAAAGTCGCTAAAAGAAGATAAAATAGTTAAAATTTTTTAAAAGCTGAAGCCGATTATTATGCCGCCGGCAATTCCCAGTAACAACGCGATAATTTCAATTTTAGAAATTTGTTTTATTTCTTTAAAAATAAATAAGCCGATTAAGACCGGGAAAATCATTCCGCTGGCCATAAAAATTGGCTGGATAACCATAATCGGGGCGCGCTCAAAAGCACTGTAAGAAAGAAGAAGAGATGTCCATATAAATAATGCGATGCCAAAAGCATTTAGCGATTCTGTTGAATGTAATTTATAATTATTTTTCTCTTTTTTAGTTAATTTAAAAATAATAAGAGAACCAATCCATGAAGAAAGATACCAGGAAATCCCGAATCCCGTAAATGATAAGCCCTCCAAGGCAAAGTAGCGCATAAAAAAGGCGACCAATCCCCAAATAAGAGTGTAAATTGTAATCCAGACAAAAAGTTTTTTGTGCGAATCTTGCTTCTCAATTTTTCTATTTTTAATAATTAATAGTATAACTGCGCAAATAGTTGATAAAATGCCCAGGAGAAGCAAAGGATTAAGAAATTGCAATTCATTGAGAAAGATAAAACCAAGGAATAAAGCAAAAATATCACTTATGGGCATGAAAATAGATGATTTGCTTTGGCTTATCTCTATAGCGCGCATATGGCTGGAAAAAGCTAAGCTATTGAAAAAGCCGAGAATAACTACCAGAAAAATAGCCGGAGAAAAAATAAATTTTTTTGTATACAAAAGCAGGGTAAGTGAAAAAATAACGCAGAATGTATATATTAAAAATTGTTGTTTGTTTTTTAAAGAAGAGTCAGCTACTTTTTTAAAAAAGACAGGATTTAGGATATTGCCGATAATTATCCTTAAAATAACCGCTATTTGCCAAGTCATAGAAATTTATTGATTTATTGGTTATGACATAATTATATATTAAAAAATAAATTAAACAAGCTTAATGTACAGATTCAATAAAAGCCATCAATTTTTTAAAAAAGCAAACAAAATCATTCCTTTAGCATCCCAGACTTTTAGCAAGAGTTATTTGCAGTATATTAAAGGACAGGCACCATTGTTTGCTGTCCGTGCCAAGGGAGCGCGCATTTGGGATATTGACGGCAATAAATATATTGATTTTATCAACGGACTTTTACCGGTTATTTTAGGATATCAAAATCTGGCAGTTGATGATGCAATAAATAGGCAGTTAAAAAAAGGCATTGTTTTTTCTTTGTCATCGCCGCTGGAGTATGAATTGGCTGAACTTCTGATAAAACATATTCCTTGCGCTGAAATGGTTAGGTTCGGCAAAAACGGATCTGATGTTACTACCGGCGCCGTACGTCTTGCGCGGGCTACAACCGGACGCGACCATGTCGCTGCTTGTTATGATAAAGAAACAGAAATACTAACTAAAAGTGGATTTAAAAAATTTAAAGATTTAGATGATAATGAAATAGTAGCTACTCTTAATCCTAATACAGGTTATTTAGAATATCATCAAATTTATGCCAAAATAAAATATTATTTCACGGGCAAAATGATTCATTTTCTAGGGCAGAGAGTTGATTTGCTGGTAACGCCTGATCATAGAATATATAGAAAATTCAGATTAAGAACGGGGCATCATTTTAAAATAGAAGATGCTAATGATGCCTTGAAACGCAAAACCATTACGCAAATGACATCAATGTGCAAGTGGAAAGGGAAAATAAAGAATAAATTTTCTATCCTTAAAATAAATCAAACTAGACCGGCAAAAGGCGTTAATTTTTTTTCAGTCAAAGAATTTGTTAGATTTATGGGTTGGTATCTATCCGAAGGATTTTGCATAGAGCAGAAAAGGGGCAGATACGAAGTATGTATTGCGCAAGATGAAAAGAATGAAAGAAAAAGTCAAGAGATATTTACAGTGATTAAAAAATTAGGATTTAAACCTTATAGAAATAACCACCATATTTGTTTTAACTCTAAAGAATTAGTTCAGTATCTTAAGCAATTTGGAAGGTGTAAAGATAAATATATTCCAGAATGGATTAAGAATTTGCCAAAAGATTGTTTGTCTATATTCGCAGATACAATGATAAAGGGAGATGGTACTTTTGAAAATGGCAGAATAAGAAAATTTTATTCTACCTCTCGTAAATTAATAGATGGAATGCAAGAATTATTGTTAAAGATTGGTTATTCAACGACAATCTCTGAATATAAAAATACAGGTTTTTCTAAAAATAAAATATATCATTTAAATATTAGCCAAGAGAGATTTTTAGGATGTTGGTCAAAGGAAAAATATTATAAAGGCAATGTTTATTGCATTAGCGTGCCGAATCATATTATTTTAGTAAGGCGTAATGGTAAAATTATTTGGTCAGGGAATTGCGGTTACCACGGCTGGCATGACTGGTATATCGGTTCCACCGCGAGAAATTTAGGCGTACCCAAAAGTACGCAAAAGCTCACCCATAAATTTGAGTACAATAATATTAAATCTTTGGAAAAAATATTTAAAGAAAATAAAAATAAAGTGGCGGCCGTGATAATGGAGCCGATGAATTACATTGAGCCGGAGAAAAACTTTTTGCAAAAAGTGAAAACGTTAGCGCATAAAAACGGCGCGCTTTTGATTTTTGACGAAGTGATTACCGGTTTTCGCTTTAGCTTGGGCGGAGCGCAAAAATTATTCGGCGTAACGCCTGACTTGGCCGCGTTCGGAAAATCAATGGCCAACGGCATGCCGATATCGGCTTTGGTGGGCAAGAAGAAATATATGAAAAAAATTGAGGACATTTTCTATTCATTTACTAACGGCGGAGAGACGTTGTCCATAGCCGCCGCCATCGCCACCATTAAAGAAATGGAAAAAAAGAAAGTTATTGAACATATTTGGAAGCTTGGTGCGTATTTAATAAAAGAAACAGATAAATTAATTAAGAAAAATAATTTGGAAGAAGTAATAAAAATTAAAGGTAAGCCGTGCTGGAGTTTGATGTTCGCTTATCCTTATGGAAAATATTCAGATTTGGAAATAAAAAGTTATCTGCAGCAGGAATTGATTCAAGCCGGTTTTCTTTGGTACGGTCAGCATAATATGAGTTTTAGCCATACGAAAAAAGATATTAGCGGCTTAGTCAGCGCTTATGCGAATATTTTTCCTAAATTAAAAGAACTTTTAGATAAGGATAAATTAAGAGGAGCTTTAAATGGCGAACCGATTACTAATATTTTTAAAGTACGATAATGAATAATTTAATAGCAGTATTAAGCACGGGCTTAAAAAAAAATAAAGATGGGAAGTGGCGCAATACTAATATTGATGAGGCGGATGAACAATGGGGAGCTCCCGGGGGATACCTTCGTGTATTAGCCGCAAGTTATTTATATAAGGATAGCCCAGACCAATTTATTGTCGCTAGTGGGGGAAAGGGTTGGGAAATTAGTGATGATAATCGACCCCTTTTATGCAAAGTAATAAAAGAAGAGTTAGTTAATTTAGGTGTACCAGAAAAAAATATTATTGAAGAAAGAGTTTCTGATAAAACTTTTGGACAATTATGGGAATTACAAAAAATTATTATAAATAAAGAAATTAATAAACTTATTATAATTTCTAATATATATCATTTGCCAAGAATACAGGCAATGATTGAAAATATTTCTAAGTTATCTAGATTAAAAAAGCTATTAAGTAAAGATAAATTAAAAATAGAAGCAGCAGAAGATATTTTAATGGTAAACGACTCTAAAGAATGGCAAAATAAAATTAAGAATGCTTATAAGAGCGAGAGAATGAAAAAAATAATTAAAATTGAAAGGCAAGGCGTTAAACAAATTAGAGAAGGAACATATAAATATAGATAATATGGAAAATATAACAATAAAAACCCCAAAAGGGAAAAGAAAAATCGGCTCAGGCAATCCTACATTTATAATTGCGGAGATGTCTGGTAACCACAATCAGGAAATTAAACGAGCTTATAAGATTATTGACGCCGCAGCTTATGCTGGAGCGGACGCAATTAAGTTGCAGACATATACTCCGGATACAATTACCATTAACTGTGATAAAAAATATTTTCAAGTTAAAGTTAATAAAGCTTGGAAAGGGCAGACACTGTATAATTTATACAAAAAAGTATATACTCCGTGGGAATGGCAGCCAAAATTAAAAAAGTACGCGGAGAAAAAAGGATTGGTTTGTTTTTCCACGCCGTTTGACAATACCGCGGTTGATTTTTTGGAAAAAATGAAAGTAAGTTTGTATAAAGTCGCCTCTTTTGAAGTGATTGACATTCCCTTATTAAAAAGAATCAGCAAGACAAGAAAGCCGGTAATTATGTCGCGTGGCATGGCTTCGCTTGATGAAATTAAATTAGCTATTAAAACATTAAAAAATAATGGTTGTCCAGCCGTGGCTATTCTTCATTGCGTCAGTTCTTATCCGGCAAAGGCGGAAGAAATGAATTTGGCGACCATTCCCGACTTGGCTAAAAAGTTAAAAACGATTGTCGGCTTATCTGATCATAATTTGAATTCAGCGATAACAATAGCGTCAGTGGCATTGGGAGCGAAGATCATTGAAAAGCATTTAACTCTGGCGCGCGCGGACGGCGGCGCGGACGCGGCTTTTTCCCTTGAACCGGATGAATTTAAAATAATGGTTGAGGGGGTAAGGCAGGTGGAGATTGCAATTGGCAAGCCAAGTTACGGGGCCGGAATAAAAGAGTCGGGGAATGTTATATTTAGAAAGTCATTATTTGTTGTCGGCAATATTAAAAAAGGAGAAAAATTTACGGAAAAAAATGTGAAATCAATCAGGCCCGGGCACGGCTTGGAGCCGAAATATTACGATAAGATACTGGGTAAGACCGCGAAGATGGATATAGAAAAAGGCACGTCGCTTTCATGGAATCTGGTAAAGAGATAAAATATGGAAAACATCAAAGTTAGAAAAGTTAAAAGAGAAGATTCAAAAAGGATTTGGGAGATTAGAAATCATCCGCTGGCGCGGCAGAATTCCAATAATCAGGAAGAGACGCCGTTTGCCAAACATAACCAATGGTTTGAAAATAAATATTTTCGCGGTGGCGATAATCATTGTTTTGTTTTGGAGGGTGAGGGAGAGGTGGTTGGGTATTGTCGGTTTGATTTTGACAGCGACAATTATAACTATGTTGTTTCAATCGCCGTTGACGCCGATTATCAGGGAATAGGGCTGGGCAAAGCGCTGCTTAGCGAAGCTTTGGAAGCTTTTGGTGTGCGGGGAAAAGAAGTGGTCGCGCAAACCCTCAAAAATAATATCCTGTCCGGAAAATTTTTTAAAAAAAATAATTTTAAAATATTTAAAGAAGATGATAATAGCTATTATTTTAAATATAAAAATAGACTTGTTGTTTAATAAGATTTCGTGGCGAAATGAAGAAATTTTGAGCGAAAAATTAGAAAAGCGACGATGTTTATATGCTAATATAAACAGAGGACCTTTTATAATTTTACGCTCAAAATTTCAAATTGCGGCAGAAAGATTATTAAGCGACAAGTCTAATAGTTTATGCCAAATTTGAAAGGAAAAAAAATATTAATTTTTCAGCAAAGAGGCTGGGGTAGGCGCATCGGCCGTTTTTTGGCCGCGAAATTATACGCCGAAGGATGCAAGTTGGCGGCTTTGACTTTTAAAAATACAACACATGAATTAATAGTTAAGCAGGATGATGCCAAATATGAAATGATAATCAGCAATGACAAAATTATGAGTCGACCAAAAGATTATTTAGGGGGAGACAGATATTCCTTAAAGGAAATTTGCGATAAAATCGGAGTGGATTCAATATGGCCGATAGTTTCTACCCTTAGAAATCATGTGAGGTCGTATAAAGATAAATATTATTACAGTTTTAAGCAAAACGTTTCTGATGAGGAAATTATTGATTATATAATGGCTGTTTATAAGTATATGAATATTTTTTTTCATGAGTTTAAGCCAGATGTAATTATTACGCCTAATTTTGTTTCATTCCCTCACGTTATGTTTAATTTGTACGCTAGAAAGCTAAATATCCCGATATTCGCTATTACGGATAGTAAAATTAGTGGCTATTATATATTTACTTATGATTATAACGATAGCGACGGGCCATTTTACAGGAGAGTTGATGAGCTTAATTCTGGGAAAGTTGAAACTGAAAACAGGAAAAAGGCCAAGGAGTATATCAGAGAGTTTAGGGAAAATTTTAAAAAACCCGATTATATGGGCGATAACGAAAGCGAGCCGTCAATGCTACAAAAAATAAAGAAAGAATTATCGCCGTATGCACAAATAATCCGTTGGTACCTCAAGAAGCAAATTAATGTGCTGGAAAGCACCGGCATTACCATTGATTATAAGCCGCCAAGAATTATTCTAAGGGATCATTATTGCCATGAACGCTATAAAAAATTTATGGAACATTATTCTTATTATCCTTTTTCCAAGGTAAAAAAGTTTGTTTATTTTCCGTTGCAATTCCAACCGGAAGCCACGATTGACGTGATTTCTCCACGCTTTAACAATCAAATAGAAACGGCAAGGCAGGTTGCTATGTCTTTGCCCGGCGATTACACTCTTGTCGTGAAAGAGCATCCGGGAATGGTTGGTTTAAGGCCGCCGTCTTATATTAAAAAAATAGATAGGACGCCTAATATTAAATTAATAGATTATAAAATAACCAGTGAAGAAGTCCTAAAAAAAACTGATTTAATAATATCTCCCAGCGGAACAACAATCGCCGAAGCCGCTTTCTTTAAAAAGCCGGTTATTCAGCTGGGAAATTTGGGAACTACCTTGAAACTACCGAATGTGTTTAAATATACGGATATGACTTCCTTGCCTAAAAAGATAAAAGAAGTTTTAGAAGTTAATTTAAATACTAATGATTACGAGAGGAGGCTTGAAAATTATGTTGCGGCTGTTTTTGACGTTACATTTAATTTTAATTACATTAAAGCATGGGAAAAGGGAACAGGAGATTTGGAAAAACTTTGGGTTTTTTATAGAAAAGAAATAGAAAATAGTTTAATAAATTAATTTTATGCTTGATGAAAAATTTTTAAACATGCTTTGTTGCCCGAAACGGTTTTGTCGCGGAGATTTGGAAGAATCGGCGGAAAACGAGGAATCGATTTTAAAATGCAAAAACTGCGGGGATAAATATTCCATAAAAGAGGGAATTCCTATTTTATTTCCGAACATCAAATATTCTTCAAATATCCACCGCCGACATTGGGATTTAGAAATGAACGCAAAAAGTTACGCAAAAAAATATAATAGTTATTTAAAAAAACAGGGGTCAGCCTGGGGGTTGTATACTCATTTATCGGAATTAGAGGCGATAAATAAACTCACTAAAGATATTGATTTATCCGGCAAGACTATAATAGACGCCGGATGTGGCAATGGTAGATTGCTTTCCGCTTATCCGGAGGCTAAAAATAAAATAGGAATTGACACATCATTATCGTTACTTGAGGAAACAAAAAAAAGAGAACCGAGCTTTTGGCTTATATGCGGCCAGCTTGAAGATATGCCGTTTAAAGATTGTATTGCCGATTTTTCTATAAGCATAAGGGTATTCCAGCATTTACAAGCCCCAGAACATGCTTTTTCGGAAATGGTTAGAGTAACGAAGCCATCAGGATATATTTCTCTAGAAGTATACAATAAATTTAATTTAAAAGAATTGTACAAAAAATTTCGGATGTCTAAATTAATTAAAAATAGATGGCCGTGGGGTTTGGATTACGATAGATATTATTCATATAGAGAAATTGAAAAATGGTGTGGGGATAACTTTGTAAAACCAATTAAATATTCAGGAGCTGGCTGGGGAATTTATTTTTATTTTTTTGAAGTAATACAATTCAGGAGGTTTGCCCCACAGTGGTTCCAAAAAATTGTTTTTAATTTTTTTCTTTACCTTGAAAGAATAATTGGTCTTTGGCCGTTTTTTTCAAAAACCATGGAAAAAATATGTTTTATCGGAAGCATTCAGGCGAAAGAAAAAAATAGAACATTTTTTAAGAAAATAAGCGACCGCTTAAAGAGCGTGAGAAAAGAAAAAAAGGCGAAAGAATTTGAAAAAAAATTTGAGAATAGAAATTATTGTTATATAAGAGATGATATGTATCACTTGAAATCCTCCATTGACTGGATAAAGAAAGCTCAAGACAATACCGCCGACGCCGGTGTTAGCAGGGGGGTAAGCTTGATTTCAAGTTTAAAAAGCAATAGTCGGGGCTGGCAACCGTCATATCCGGAAACAACCGGTTATATAATCCCAACAATTTTAAAAGCCGCTGATATGCTTGATGATTATGATTTATTAAGAAGGGCAAAATTAATGGCTGATTGGGAATTATCCATTATATTTCGAGATGGGGCAGTGCATGGGGGAAATATAGGGGTAAAATCTAATTGCGCAGTTTTTGATACTGGTCAAGTTATTAGGGGTCTTTACGCTATTTACAAGAAAACAAATGAAAAGAAATATCTGGACGTAGCTATTAAATCTTCCAATTGGATATTAAATAATGAGAACGCAAGAAAAGGAAATTGGACTGAAAATAACGCTTCCTCTGTTGATTCCTCTACGACGACTTATAATATTTACGCGATTGCGCCGATTATAGAAATGGGGGTAGATATCGGGAATAGCGAATTTAAAGAGCTGGGGAGAAGAGCCGCTGAATTTACCGTCAGTATGCAAAATGATAGCGGTTGGTTTGAAGGCGCTGATTTTAAGAAAACGGACAGTGCTTTACTACATACAATAGCATATACGATTGACGGGTTGTGGGATGTCGGCATCTTATTAGATGAAGAAAAATTTTTAAATTCCGCGAAAAAAGGGTTGGACGGAGTTTTATCACAAATGAACGATAGGGGTTTTATTCCGGGGCGTATGGATAGCGATTGGAATGCATCCGCGGATTGGGCGTGTTTGACCAGTATAGCTCAGATTGGCGTTGCATGCGTAAAAGTTTACAAAAAAGGAGGAAATAAAAAATATTTGGAAGCGGCTTTGAAGGCGAAAGATTTTTTAAAGACCTGCCAGAATAATTTTAATGATGAACATGGCGGGCTGGGGGCTTTGTGGGGAAGCTGGCCGATTTCCGGCGGTTACGGAAAATATGAAGCGCTAAATTGGGCGGTCAAATATTTTGCGGATTTATTGATTGCGCTAAGAAGCGTAAATTAATTTTTTAAACCAAATGTATGTATAAAAAACCGTTAAAAAAATTGCCAAAATTTCTTTTTAATTTGTATGTCCATCGTCTGATAAAATCCTATCCTAATTATCAGCCAATTATTAATAATGGTAAGTTGATTATGGGCGGAGATAGGAACTGTTTAGACAGATGGGAATTAGTTAAAAAGGAAATTATAGATTATAAAGCAAGTTCAGTTTTGGATATTGGATGCGCGGAAGGGTTTTATATATTACAGGCCGCGAAAGAGTGCGGCTGTGTTTCCCTAGGGATTGATGCGGATATTCGCCGTTTGAATATGGCCCAAAATCAGATATCATTGGAAAAGATTGCGCCAGCCGGATTTTTATTAGCCGAGGTTAATGAAGAGTTGATAAATAAATTGCCAAAATTTGATGTTATAGTCTTTATGTCAGTGATGCATCACATGATGTATTCCAAGGGAGCGGATTACTGCAAAAATATTTTGATTGCCCTTCGCAAAGCAATAGGAAAAGTAATGATTTTTGAAATGGGTCAATCAAATGAGTTAAAAAATAAGTGGGCTACGCGATTGCCAAATATGGGCGATAATCCGCATAAATGGATAAGGAATTTTTTACTTTCAGCCGGATTTTCCATGGTTGAAAAAATCGGCGAAAGCGATTCTTATCAAAAAGATCAAAATAGAGCGATATTTAAAGTTAAACCATAATGAAAATAAAAGTATTGGGAAATAAATTTATACGAGATACGAAATTTTCTATTTTAAAGGTAGGTAGATATGTGATTAAAATACCTTTTTCTTTTGCCGCTTTGCGAGAAGCAAAAACAGAGGCAGAGAACGTTCAAGAAGCGGAAAAAGATTTATTTTTTTCTTTATTTTTGCCTCCGTACAAATATTTTTCAGTTATTAAAGTTATCCCATATTTAAGTTTATTTACTGATAATCCAAGTTGGCAAAATTTGATAGAGAATTATTTTGCCGCCGCGTTTAAAGATTCTAAACTTTGGGAGAAGAAAAGAATAAAAGATTTATCGGATTTTAGATATTTTTTAAGGTTTATTAAAGAGTATGATTTTGAAAGCTATAATTGGTGGGAAAATTATTTAGATAATTTAAAAATTTCTTCTTCTTCGGCGCATGGAGATTTTCATATAGATAATATTTTAACAGAAAATAATAAGTTATTTTTTATTGATTGGGCAAGATATAGGCCCCTGTCTTCCCGCTATTTTGATTTAATGGAGTTTTATATTTTTTCCAAGAAAAAAGAAAAAGAGTCATGGATGAATGCCTGGCAAGAGGAATTTGGCCTTAGCGAGATTTTTAAAATTAATATAAACAGAAGCCATTGGAACGCATATGGAATATGGAAAACTGCCGAGGAATTAAAAACAATTTATTTAAGGAAAGGATTATATAAATATAAATGTAAAAAATATATAGAGTTTATCGAAAAATTTAAGGAGATTATTGTATGAACAAAATAAAAATACTATGCCTTAGTTTTCATACTCCTCCCGCGGTCAGGCCACAGGCCATTTTAATCGGCAAAATGATTCCGGAATGGATCAGGCAGGGGTTGGAGCCGGTAATTATTACATACGAAGAAAGCGGTGAGTGGGATATAAATGCCCCTGTATTTAAGATTAAAAATTTTTGTATAAATAAATTTTTTAATAAGATTCAGCCGCTAAGGGAATTTTTTAGGTATAGATATTACAAAAAATTAACCGATATTATAGAAGATATAGCTCAAAAAAATAAAATTGATGTTATTTTTTCCTTTGCTAAGCCGATTGACAGTAATATTGTCGGGGCTATGCTGAAAAAGAGATTGAGCCTCCCCTTTGTTTCTCATTTTAGCGACCCATGGTATGATGATCCGTACAGGTCTTTTCCAAAATTTGAAGAAAAAAAAGTTTTATGGCAGGAAAATTTTATCATAAAAAATAGCGATAAAGTTATTTTTACTAATGAAACGGCCAGAAAGCTAGTTATGAAAAAATACCCCGAGTCTTGGTTTAAAAAATCCGGAGTAATTCCCCATTGCTTTAACCTAAAAGATTATTCGGAGGCCCAAAAAATTGGTTCGGATAAGTTTATCATAAGTCATATCGGCGCTTTTTATAAAAAAAGAAATTCCGAACCGCTTTTTCAGGCACTTAAAAAAATAATAGATGAGAATCCCGGGCTTGCTCACAAATTTAGAATTGAGTTAGTGGGCGCGGTTAATGATTACGCGGGTTATAGCGCGAAGGGCATAGAAAATATGGCCGAGGTTTATCACCTAAAAGATAATATAAAAATTATTCCGCCGGTCAGCTACGAGGAGAGCTTAAAATATATGAAATCATCTGACTGTTTGGTGGTAATTGACGCTGATATGCCTGGAAGTCCGTTTTTACCGTCAAAAGTTGTTGATTACGCGGGTAGCGGCAATACTATTTTGGGCATAACTCCAAAGGGGAGTCCAACGGCCGAGTTTTTGAAAAATTTAGGTTACGGCAGTTTTTCTTACGATGAATCAGACAAGCTTAAGGATTACCTGAATAATCTAATAAGTAGCCGAGTTGAGATGAAAGTTAATCAAAGTTTTTTAGAAAGTTTTACTGTTAGTTCAACCACTAAAAAATTAATCAGTTTTTTTAATGAAGTTTTACCAAAGAATTCTTAAAAAATTTAATAAAGAATTGCTTAAAATGAAAAAAGGAAGATTGGAGATAATCCTTTATCATTTTGTTTCCGATGAAAATAATATTTTTACCGGTTTTGGCCATAATGTTAAGCCAGTCGTATTTAGAGAACAGATTAAATATCTATCAGAAAATTACACCATTATATCATTTGAACAGGCTAAAAATGTTATTATTAATGGTTACAAGGGGCCGTATGTGAGCATTTGCTTTGACGATGGATATTCAAATAATATAATTGAGGCTTATCCAATATTGGAAGAATTTAAAATCCCCGCGACTATATTTATTTGTCCTTCGGTTTTGGGCAATCGTGATTTGCTTTGGCGGGACAAGATAAGATATATTATTAACAGCAATCTTACCAGCCAATTTATTGATTTTCTAAAAAAATGCGATAATTTTTCAAAATATAATTTTTCGCTTTCAGTAAATAATAATTTTTACGGCTGGTCAAAGAAAGCGTCGGCAATTACCGATATGTCCATTCAAGACGATTTAAATGATTTTTTTAAATTTAAAAATATTAAAGCGCCTGAAATTGCTGCGCAATGCAATTTGTATATAAAAAAAAGCGATATCGGGGAATTTAAGTACTTGAGTTTCGGCAATCATACTTGGTCGCATCCTCTTATGACATGCCTTGATTTCTATAAACAAGAAGAGGAGATTTTAAAAGCCCATAAATATTTAGAGGAAGTGGAAATATCCCCATGTGCCTTGTCGTTGCCATTCGCGCCATATAATGCGGATACTATCGCTATTTGTAAAAAACTTAACTATGATTTTATTTTAGATGTAAGCGATGAGGGCAATATCATCGGCAGAAGAGGGGATGATTTTTTGTTCCTGCATCGCAAAATGGCCCCTGCCACTTTGAAGGGACTTAAAGCGATAATTTAATAATGAAAATAAATACTATGATTGATAACTATGATCCGCAAAAATTAAAAGGTAGATTTGATAAAGAATCCATACATTGGCAAAAATTATATCAACAAAATGATAATAAAGATCGCATCTATAATAACAAAAAATATCGCCAGCAATATGTCTTGGAAATACTGGGGCCTGGCTCCGGGAAAGTTTTAGATTTAGGATGCGGGGCGGGAAGTTTTTTTGAGCATCTGGAAGGTTTGGGCTACGAGGTTACGGGCGTGGACTTCTCCCCCGAAATGGTGAAATTGGCAGCGTCCGCCGCCGGCAATTTAAAAAGAAGCCGGGCTGTTCAGGGCGACGTGTTAAATCTTCCCTTTGAAAGCCGTACCTTTGACGCTTTAATAGCCGTAGGATTGCTTGAGTATTTGCCCAATGACGAAAGTTTTTTAAAAATAGTCGGCAATTTCGTTAAGCCTGGAGGAAAGATTATTGTCACCTTGCGGAATTCTTTATGCGCAGAAAGAAAGCTTTGGAAGTTTTACCAAAAATTGGGGATTAATGTTAATAAGGCGGATTATTTTTATCGCGAGCATAATCCGGCGCATTTTAAATTATTTCTTGAATCGCTTGGCTTTAAAAATATCAATATTCGTTTCTGCCATTTTTATCCCATGCCTTGGCCATTAAGCAGTTTTTTCTCTTCTTTGAATAATTATTTAGCGCATAAAATGGAGCGCCGGTTTTCTAATAGTGAGAATAAATTTCTTGGCTCAACCTGCATTGTTAAGTTTGAGGTTCCATTTTAAAATTTTTAAACGTTTTAAAACAATTATGAAAATCGCAATTATTTTAGGCACAAGGCCGGAGATCATAAAAATGGCTCCGATTATAAAGGAATTAGATAGTAGGGGGGTTGACTATTTTATTTTACATACGGGCCAGCATTACAGCTATGAAATGGACAGAAAATTTTTTGAGGACTTGGGATTAAGGGAACCGCATTATAATTTGAATGTGGGCGGCAATGAATACAGAAAGCAGGTCGGGCAGATGATTAGAGAAATTATTAAAATACTGGATGAAACAAGGCCGGATGTTATTTTAGTGCAAGGGGATACCAATACGGTTTTAGCCGGAGCGCAGGCGGCCAATAAATTAGGCATAAAAATCGGCCATCATGAAGCTGGCTTAAGAAGCCATAATTTAACTATGCTTGAGGAAACCAATAGGATAATTACCGACCATATTTCAGATTATTTGTTTTGCCCGACAGAAGACGCTAGGAATAATTTAAGAGAGGAAGGAATTAGTGAAGATAAAATTTTTTTAACCGGCAATACCGTTGTTGACGCTTTGCTGCAAAACATTGAGTTAGCCGATAAAAAAGTTAATATTTTAGAAAAATTGAATTTAAGCAAAGGAAATTATATCGTGGTTACGGCGCATCGGGCGGAAAATGTAGATATTGAGGAGCGGCTTAAAGGCATTCTTGAGGGGCTTGGACTTGTCGCCAAGAGTTTAGGTTTGCCTATTATATATCCAATGCACCCGCGAACGATGAATAATATAAAAAAATTAGGGCTGCAAAGCCCAGAAGGAGTGGAAATTATTGAGCCATTGGGATATTTTGAGTTCTTACAGCTTGAAGCAAACGCGAAGTTAATAATAACGGATTCTGGAGGCGTGCAAGAAGAGGCCTGTATATTAAAAATCCCTTGTGTGACAGTTCGGGATGAAACGGAAAGGCCGGAAACAATCAAGGTGGGTGTGAATATCCTCGCCGGCGTGGATTCGGAAAGGATTTTAGAGTGCGTGAAAAAAATGTTAGAGGACGGTAAAGATTGGATAAATCCGTTCGGCGATGGGCAGGCGGGGAAAAGAATTGTGGATCATCTTTTATCTTTTTTTAACGAGTAAAAGAAGAATTTTATCCATTCTAATTTACACCCCCTTTCTGCTTAAAACAGTCGCTATCGTTTTTAAAATAATAGACAGGTCAAGGTAGATTGACCGGTTTTTTATATAGAAGAGGTCGTATTGCAATTTTTTTATGCTGTCCTCTGGCGAAGGCGAATGGTATTCTCCGGAAATCTGATCCCAGCCGGTCACCCCCGGTTTGACCAGCATTCTTTCCCGATAAAAAGGAATTTTATCTTCCAGGCCTTTAATAAGCTCCGGCCTCTCCGGCCGGGGACCGACAAAACTCATCTCGCCTTTTAATATATTTATAATTTGCGGGATTTCATCAATGCGGGTTTTTCTTAAAAAAGATCCTAATTTAGTAATGCGCTTGTCATTATTAATAGTCGGAGAGAAATTATTATGGGTATTGGCCATAGTGCGGAATTTATATATTTTAAACTGCTTATTATTTTTCCCCACTCTCATCTGCTTAAAGATAATCGTTCCTTTTGATTCCAATTTAATAAAAAGTCCTATTAGGGGCCAAAAAATAATGGTCAGTATTAAAATTATTAATGCCAAAATAACATCATAAGCGCGTTTAAAAATATCAAACCAGTTTTTATTGCCTTCGCTTAAATTTTCCAAAAACCACATCTTATTAATAACTTCAATCAGCACCCGGCCGGTAATGTTTTCATAAAAATTAGGCAGATTGATATAATTTATTTTTAAAGAAAGGCAATTAAATAAAATTTCGCGCAAATCTTTTGATTCGTAAGGATTGGCTGTTAATATAATAGTGGATATTTTATCGGCCGCAATTAAATTTTTTAAATTATCCAAGGTTTTTATTATCGGGATATTATGGTAATTTTCTATTTCATTATTTCCGGTATCAACTATAAAAGAAACCTTGTAGCCCAGATGGGGTTTTTCCATAAGGACGGCCGCTAGTTCTTTCACCATTTTATTCAGCCCGAAGATGGCAATATTATTTTTAGGCAAATGGGATTTTAACAGCCAGTTATAGGTCTGGCGCCAAAGCGAGAAAAGGGTGGCAAATATAAGAACATAAATTAATAAATTAGTTTTGGGCGCTACTCCTATCTGCGGATTTAAATAAAAAAAAGCGATAGAGAGAAGGCCGGCAATGCCGATGCTCTTAAAAGCAAGCTGGAAAAATTTTACATTATTAACGGCGCTATGCAGGTCGTAAAGGCGGGCTATGTAAAATATCAAAATCCAGACAACAAAAATAACGGAAAACGGGCCAAAATGGTTCTGCCAAACATGGCCGGCCGGCATTTCCCAATATCTTAATAATAAAGTAATATACAGGGAAAAATATAAGATGATAATATCTCCGGCCAATATCACGACTTGCTTAAATTTAGTTTTACTATTCATGATGTTACTATAATTAGTTTATATAAAAAAATCAAGGATTAGCAATATAATATTAAATTTTACTAATATTGATTTATTATCTGCCGGCTGTTATAATCATATTATGAATAAGAGAGTATTTAATTGGCCGCTGGTCGGCAACCGGCAGATTACTGAATTTTTATCCAGAAGCATAAATAACAACAAACTGGCCGGAACGTATATTTTTGCCGGTCCTGATAATTTAGGGAAAACGACTACGGCCAGCTATTTTTCCCAGATTTTGCTTTGTCAAGCCAGGGAAAAAAATATTAAAAATATACCCTGTAATGAATGCTCGTCATGCAAGATATTTCTAGCTGATAGCCTTAAAGAAGACGCGGAAGAATCAGGCAGCATTCATAGCGATTATTGCATATTAAAGAAAAAGCCGGAGGAAAAAAATATTTCCATAGATGATGCCAGGGATTTTATCCATCGCCTAAATTTAAGCTCGTTTTTAAATTCTTATAAAATCGGCGTAATCAAGCGCGCCCACCAGCTTAGCCTGGAAGCGGCCAACGCTTTGTTGAAAACCTTGGAAGAGCCAAAAAAAAATGTCATAATCATATTAATTACTTCCGAAATAGACGCCATTCCCGCCACTCTAGTTTCGCGCAGCCAAATATTAAAATTCAAGCCGGTACCAGCCGATGTAATTTATGATTATTTGATTAATATTCATAAAGCCCCCAGAAGCGCGGCTAAAAATTTTTCCCGTTCAGCTATGGGCCGGCCGGCTTTGGCAGTGAAGCTTTTGGAAGATAAGGAATTTTATAATAATTATTATGATCGGGCGATTTCTTTTTTTAAAATTTTACCAGCAGATATTAACGCCAGATTTCATATAGCCGGTGATTTGATCGGCCGGGATAATAAGGGGCAGGTAGCCGCCGCCGCGGCCGGAAGAATTATAGAAATATGGAGCGGACTGGTTAGGGATTTGCTTTTATTAAAATATAACCATAAAGATATAATCCAGCACCAGTTTTTAGACAAAGAGCTTGAGCAGTCTGCTAATATTTTGGCGGTCGGCGAATTATTAAGTTTTAATTCGGTTTTAGAAGAATCAAAAAAATATTTAGATGCTAATGTGCCGCCGAAATTAGTTTTAGAAAATATCGTTATAAAAATTTAAAATAATTTTATGATTTATAAAAAAACAAATTTTATTTTATTAGTGATGTTGCTGGCGTCCGCTCTTGTTATAACCGGCTGTTCAGTCAAATTTAATACCAATAAAAATGAAGGCAATAATGGCGGGATTTATTGGTCAAATAGTAAGGGGGATATTTGGCAGCAAAAAGTGCTAATACCTACCACCAGCGGCTTGCCCAACAGTATCGGCGGCGTGAGCGTTAATGATTTAGTAATGGACCCATCTGACAACAAAGCATTATATTTAGCTTCGTTTGACAATGGCCTAATCTATACCTATGACGGAGCCGGCACCTGGCAGATAGCTAAAAATTTAGGGCAGAGAACCATTAATGCCGTAGCCATTGATCCTAATTCCAAGTGTATAATTTACGCCACAACCGGAAACGAAGTCTATAAATCTACCGATTGCAATCGGACTTGGACCCGAGTCTATATAGATAATAATAGCACGACCGCGGTTTCGGCCGTAGCGGTTGATCATTTTGACAGCGCTATAATTTATATCGGCACTTCGCGGGGGGAAATTATTAAAAGTTTTGACAGGGGAGATACTTGGCAGACGCTCTCTAGCTTTAAAAATAAAATAAATAAAATTATAATCAGTCCTCATGACAGCCGTAATTTATTTGTTTATATCCAGGGGCTGGGATTGGAAAGATCTTCTGACGGCGGGAACAATTGGGAGAGCTTAAAGGAAAATTTAAAAAATTTTAAAAACAGCGCTAATATTAATGATATAATTGTTTCTGAAAATACTTCCGGCTTGATATTTTTAGCCGCTGGCGGAGGATTGCTAAAATCCTCTGATAATGGGAATAATTGGGAAGAAATTAAGCTGATTACTCCCAGCGATTCAATTATAAACGCCATGGCGGTCAATCCGCAGAATACTCAAGAAATTTATTATGTTACCAATACTACTTTTTACCGGTCTTTGGACGGAGGGGAAAATTGGAAGACCATAAAGATGCCGACCAGCGCCATCGGGTGGAAATTATTAATTGATCCGAAAGAGCCGAATATTATTTATTTAGGGATTAAATTACCTCCGAAAAAATAATGAGATAATTTATAATTTTATGAATCAATTTATTCAAAAAAAAGAGGGGGAATTAAAAAAAACCATTGAATTTTTCAGCAAAGATATAATTGCTTTGCGCACCGGCCGGGCCAATCCGGCCGTATTGGACGGTATTGGAGTTAATTATTACGGAGTGAAGACGCCTATTAACGGCGTAGCCAATATTAATGTAACCGATGGGCGGAGTTTGGTGGTGGCTCCTTGGGACAAGAATATTTTAAAAGAAGTGGAAAAAGCGGTTGTGGATGCTGATTTAGGCTTTAGCGCAGTAAATGAAGGCGATAAGATTAGGTTGACATTACCGCAAATGACGGAAGAAAATAGGAAAGATTTGGTTAAAAAATTGGATGAGAAGCAAGAATCAACCCGTATTATTATCAGGCAGATAAGAGATGAAATAAAAGAAGACATTGAGTTAGCGAAAAAAGATAAAGCTATTGCCGAAGATGATAAATTTAAATTTATAAGCGAACTTGACGAAGAAATTAGGGAAATAAATGACAAGATAAAAGAAATGAGGGATAAAAAAGAAGAAGAAATTATGACGATATAGTTTATAAAGTTATAAAGTTGAAAGTAAATATTTAATTTTATTAAAACTGTATTTTTTTATGTTTACCACTATCATTATTTTCATTATCATATTAAGCGCTCTGGTTTTTGTCCATGAACTGGGGCATTTTTTGGTTGCCCGCAAATTCGGAGTCAAAGCGGAAGAATTCGGCATTGGTTTTCCTCCCCGCGCTTGGGGCGTATACAAGAGCAAGGACGGACGCTGGAAGCAGGTTAGGGGCGGCCGGAAAGTGGATGACGCTGCTGACACAATTTATTCAATAAACTGGGTTCCCTTGGGCGGGTTTGTAAAGCTGGGCGAAGATGAAGACGGAGGCGGCGATCCTAACCATTTTGCCAATAAGCCGATATGGCAAAGGACATTTATGATATCAGCCGGCGTAACTATGAATATAATTTTCGCGGCTGTTATTTTGGCTATCGGCTTGATGATAGGCCTTCCCCAGGAACTTAATAATGTCAGCCCCCTGGCCAAAGTATCTGATAAGAATATCCAGATAATCCAAGTTTTAGCCGGCTCACCAGCGGATATGGCCGGCATTAAAATAGGCGATATCATTATCGGCGTTGATAAAGAAAAAATAATTAAAAGCGAAGATTTGCAGAAATATGTTAATGAGCGGACTGGAGAAGAATTAACTTATCAAATTAAAAGAGGCAATGAAGAAATAGCCATAAAAATAATTCCAATATTAATGGAGGATACCGGCGCCGGAGGCATTGGCATCGCTATCGCGGAAATAGGCATAGTAAAATATCCCTGGTATATGGCAATTTGGGAAGGCGTAAAAACCACCATATTATTGACTTGGGCGATAATCGCCGCTTTTTATAATCTAATCAAGGGCTTAATAATCGGTTCCGGAGTGAGCGCTGATATAGCCGGTCCGGTGGGCATCGCCGCTTTAACCGGACAAGTAACCAAATTGGGATTTATTTATATTTTACAGTTTGCCGCCCTTTTATCAATTAATTTAGCTATAATAAATTTTTTTCCTTTTCCGGCCTTGGACGGCGGGCGGGTGCTGTTTTTAATAATAGAGAAGATTAAAGGGTCGCCGGTTAAGCGGGAACTGGAAACAGCCATCCATAATATCGGGTTTGTGCTGTTGATGATATTGATATTAGCGGTAACCTACCGTGACATCGCCAAATACAGCGATAAATTTAAAATGCTGTGGGAGAGGATATTCTAATAATTACAACTGCCACTGTCATTCAATCCTCTCCCTCTGTCATTCCCGCGCAGGCGGGAATCTAACGTTGGAAAATATAAAAATTAAGATAATAATAACTAATTAAAAATAAATTTAAAAAGAGAATTTTCAATAGAGCGAATTTTTGTTGACATGTTTTGAGCTATTACCAGCGTATGGATTCCCTGTCTGCCGACAGGCAGGCCGCCTGCGCGGGAATGACAAAAAGAGAGTTTTATAATCTAAAATAATTACTAATCACAAAAAAATGAACATAAATATAAAAGCGACAAAAATTAAATTAACTCCCGAGGTTAAAGGGTATATTCAGGAAAAAATGGATATGGTAGAAAAATATTTAGGAGGAATTACTCCTATTAATGCTGATTTTGAGGTGGAAATGACCACTCATCATCATAATAAAGGGGAAATATACCGCGCGGAAGTTAATTTATTATTGCCCGGGCAGCTTCTGTGCCTAACCAAAACGGAAAAAGAATTATTAAAAGCCATTGATAAAGTCAAGGACCATTTGGAAATAATGATTAAAAAATACAAGGAAAAAAGGATTGACAAAAAACGGAAAGGGCGGGCAAATTAATTTTTTAAAGAAAACGTTATGAAAATTATAAAGGATAAAATTTTAATTGAAGAACTGAAAGAGATGTCAGCCAAAATGTTCGGCAATTTAGTAAAAGCGGTTGTTGATGTTGAAAAGAAAATAATGGCAATTGACGGCGAGCTTCACGCAGATGAAGAGGCGTTGCTTTTGGAAAATAGTTCGGAGCAGAAAAACCTTTGGGGTATCAACATTTATCCGGAACTATCCGGCGAAGATTTTATTGAATTTGATTCTATGATAAACTTGCGCCCGGCGCAAGGAAATAAAAGCAGAGGCGTGGATAATACGGAAATAAGGAATAATATTTTAGCAGTAGTTAATAAATTAATTGCAAGATAATGGAAATCCAACATAAACAATTGGCGCAGGGAAGTTGGAAGAAGCTGTCGTTGGTTGAACAAATGGCCAATATTGGCAGTGAAGTGGAGCGGGCGATAAAGTGGAAAAATAAAAATAACGTTGAATATAAACAGCTGGCTTTTGACCGCGCTTTGGAACTTCTAGATTTAACTTTAGTGGATGATAAAAATAAAAAACGACTTAAGGAAATTACGCGCTTGCGGGAAGCGCTGGCTGATTATTTTGTTTTTAAAAATGAATACCACTCCACTGATAAAGCCTGGCATAACTATTTTCACGCTTTTAATTACGCGGCCAGAATTTGATTTATGTTTTTATATGGAAAATCAAAATTTTTTCAAAAATAAATATAATTCGCGCGATACTTATAGAATACAGAAACTATCTCAAAAAAATAAATAGGAAAAGAACTTAGATTTTATTTTATGCCGGAAAAATTTGATTTTCTTAAAATTAAAGATCAGAAAAAATTTGAAAAATTACCCCAAAAGGAGCGGGAGGAAATTATCGGCGAAGCGCAAGAGGAAGCGTCTTTAATAAATGAGATTGTTGGAGAAAATGGTAGTAAAGAAGATTATGAAATAATCACTAAATTAGCGGAAGAAGAAATTATTTCTAAAAAGGATATAGAAATTTTAAAAGAAAAATATAATAAAAAAATAGATGATATTTTAAATAGCCAATTAACCGTTGAAAATATTGAGACGTTTGCCGATAATGCTTTAACACAAATAACAAGTTTTGTTGATGATGTTTTATCGCAATATCAAAAATATCACAATAATAAATTTGCGGTCATAGACCATGCGGAACAAGAGAATCAAGCGCTTGCATTTTTTGGATTGCCAGATATTCCAAATATTTTGCAATCTATTATTGAAGTAAAAGAAAAAATAGACAATCTTAAAGCATATATTGGTATAAATATAGCGAAAAATAATATAGTTATTACTCCACCGGATAATAACAAAAAAATAAATGCGGGAGATGGGCAGGGAATAGAGCAAAAAAGAATGTTTCCGCGCTTTTTAACGCTTCTTTATATTCTTAAATACGATTTTGATATTTCGCCGAATGAAGCGCCCGCAATAATAGGAATTGTGACGCCTGACATGGTACGGCAAACAACGTATATGCGAATGGAAATACCAGTTTTTAACCGCGTGGTTTATCTATGCGACGAAGAAGGAAATGTGAGTTATATTTTTGATGTGGCAAAAATAGAAGAACAAAATCTTACTCTTAATGAAATAGATATTTACACAAAAATACAAAAAAATCTTCTAATATCTCGCCACCCCGGCATTGGCATTAGAATAAAGCAAACGAATATATGGAGAAACAACATAACTTCCGCATTAAGAGAACCGATTTCTGAGGCAAGTTTATTAAAAAACGCAAGACAAATATCCGAATTTAGACGAGGAAAAGGCGAATTTCTTTCTTTTGAAGAATTTCAGCGTGAAGTAATAAGTTTATATTCCGGAGAAAAAGATGTCCGAAAGTGGTATTGTCAGGAACGGAGGAATCATCCTAATTGGCCAGCAGATCCTTATAAAAAATATAAAGACAAAGGATGGGAAGGATGGTCAGAGCTTGTGGGAAAAAATAGATTTAAAAAAATTTAAAAAATAGAACTGGTAATATACAAAATGAATGAAAAACCATGAAATTTACAACTTTTTTTCCTGTGGATTACTAAAAATAGCTTTGTATCCAATATGTGCTGGACTAATACAAAAATTTGATTTATTAAGAGTTTAATTATATAATAATTTTATATATAAGTTATTTTAAATATCCTTTTGGGATATTTTTTTAAAATACATTATCTATATGAGCATAATTACGAAAATATTCGGTGATCCGAATGAAAAATATATAAAAACTCTGCGTCCGCTGGTTGATAAAATTAATAGCTGGGAAGATAGGTTTAAGGCAATGAGCGATGAGGAATTAAAAGGGATGACCGCGGAGTTCAGAAAAAGATTAGGTATGGAGGGGGAGGGGACAAAACACCATAACCTGGATGAAGAATTAAAAAAGATTTTACCGGAAGCATTTGCGGTTGTGCGGGAAGCATCCAGGCGAACGCTGGGGCAAAGGCATTATGATGTCCAGTTAATTGGAGGCATAGCGCTTCATCAAGGTCAAATTGCGGAAATGAGAACTGGAGAAGGAAAAACTCTTGTAGCGACTTTGCCTTTATATTTAAACGCCCTGGCCGGCCGAGGCGCGCATTTGGTTACGGTCAATGATTATTTATCCCGCATCGGCGCCGGCTGGATGGCCCCGGTTTATCATCTTTTAGGACTTTCTGTCGGCGTAATAATTCATGACAGCGCTTTTATTTATGATAAAGAATATACGGATGATTCGCAATTTGACGAGCGGTTAAAGCATTTTCGGCCGATAGCCAGAAAGGACGCCTATGCCCGCGATATTTTATACGGCACTAATAACGAATTCGGCTTTGATTATCTGCGCGACAATATGGCGCCTGATTTAAACGCCATGGTGCAAAGAGGATTGCATTATGCCATTGTGGATGAAATAGATTCTATTTTAATTGATGAAGCTAGAACTCCTTTAATTATCAGCGCGGCGGCCGAGGAGTCAACCGAAAAATATTTTAAATTTGCCCAATTAGTGGAACGTTTGCAAGAAAATGTTATATCAGAAAATTCTCTTCAATCAAATGAAAAGCAGGCCGGACAAGGCGATTATAATGTTGATGAAAAGATGCGGGTCGCTACTTTGACTGAAGTCGGCATTGCTAAGATGGAAAAATGGCTGGGAGTTGATAATATTTATACGGCCGGCGGAGTGCGCGAGGCGCATCATATTGAACAGGCCCTAAAAGCGCGGGTATTATTCAAGCGCGACCGCGATTATGTAATTAAGGATGGTCAGGTTATCATTGTGGATGAATTTACCGGACGCTTAATGCACGGCCGCCGCTACTCAGAAGGACTGCATCAAGCCATTGAAGCTAAGGAAGGCGTAAAAGTACAGAGGGAATCACAAACTTTAGCAACTATTACTTTTCAAAATTATTTTAGAATTTATAAAAAACTAGCCGGCATGACCGGAACAGCCGCTACTGAAGCGGAAGAATTTTCCAAGATATATAATCTGGAAACAGTAGTTATCCCCACGCATAAGCCGATGGTGAGAAAAGATTTAAATGATTTGATTTATCGCACTGAAGAAGGAAAATTTAAAGCAGTGATAGAAGACGTAAAGAGCCGCCACCGGAAAGGCCAGCCGGTGTTAGTCGGCACCATTTCTATTGAAAAAAATGAAATTTTATCGGCCATGATGGAGCGGGAAGGGTTAAGGCCGCAGGTTTTAAATGCTAAAAATCATTTAAAAGAAGCGCAGATTATTACGCAAGCAGGCAAAATCGGCAGTATTACCATTGCCACCAATATGGCCGGCCGGGGAGTTGATATAATGCTTGGCGGCAATAAACCGTCTGAAAAAAGCGCTGAATATAAACAGTGGCTGGAAGAGCATAATAGAGTAAAAGAATTGGGCGGTTTGCACGTAATCGGCACAGAAAGGCATGAGTCCAGGCGGATTGACAATCAACTGCGGGGACGGTCCGGACGCCAAGGAGACCAAGGATCTTCCCAGTTTTATGTTTCCACTGAAGATGATTTAATGCGCATATTCGGCGGCGATAGGATGAAATCGCTAATGGCGACTTTGAAGATGCCGGAAGATATGCCGATTGAAAATAAAATAATATCCAAATCAATAGAATCGGCCCAAAAGAAAGTTGAAGGCAATAATTTTGATATCAGAAAGCATTTAGTTGAATACGACGATGTTTTAAACAAGCACCGGGATGCGATATACAAAAAACGCCGGCAAATACTCAAGATAGCTGGCGGAGAAAATTATAAATTCGAAATTATAAATCCGAAACAAATTCAAAATTCAAAATTCAAAATTCAAAATTCTTTGTCTGATATTATTATAAGGATGGTGGAAGCGGAAATTGAACAGGTAGTCAGCTTCCATACGGTTGCCGAAAAAATTAATGATTGGGATTTGAATGAAATTAAGCAGGTAATGTCCACTATTTTTCCCATTGAAGAAAGTTTGGACAAAAGCTTAAAAGGCTTTGTGTCAGAACCTGATAAACTAGATAAAGTAAAGGCCAGAACCGCTATTATTGAATATTTAGCGGATTTAGCTAAAAAATCTTATAAAAATTTGGCAAAAAAAGCGGAAGCAGGAGGGATAAATTGGGCAGAAATTGCCAAGGCTATATTAATCCGCTCCATTGATACTCTTTGGGTAGAGCATTTAGAGGCGATGACGGTAATGCGCCAAGGCATAGGTCTGCGCGGTTATGGCCAGCGCGATCCCTTGGTTGAATATAAAAAAGAAGCTTACGGTCTCTATAATGAGCTGAATAATTTAATCAACAAAGAGGTTGTTTATAGCATTTATAAAGTCGGGCAAATACGCGAGTTCATAGCTCCGAATATAGCGGATAGAGCCAAAGATTTCATCGCGCCGGCTAAAACCATGGAAAAGGGCAGCGGCTCTTTCAGCGGTTTTAAACAAGCATTGTCAGGGAATGAATCAGGAACACTAGGACAGAAAAAAGAAACTAATGAAAGAATGGATTTAGTCCATGAAAAAGTTAAAGACGCCAGCGGCAAAAAAGTCGGCCGCAACGATCCCTGTCCCTGCGGCAGCGGGAAAAAGTTTAAAAAGTGCCATGGAGGATAGAATTAAGAATTTAGAAATAAGAAATTAGAATATAAATTTTATGTCTAAAAAATGCATATTATTTTCCGGCGCGGTTGGCTGTTCAAAAACTCCGACAGCTACATATTTAAGCCAGCAGTTTGATTTGCCGATTTTAAGCAATGATTCCATTCGCACTGAAATATTGGAAGATTTCGGCAAGCCAAACGAAAATGAATACATGAAACGCAGAGATAGTCGGTTGAATATGATTTTAGGCAGCGGCAAATCATTTATATTAGACGTCAGTATAGACAGGGAATATGAAAGAATAATGAAATTATTAAAAAAATATAAATATCGACATATAATTATTAGTTTTGATTTGAGTAAAAAATTATTAATAAAGCTTTATAAAATCAAAGGGTATAAAGAATCCCTAAAAAGAGTTGACAGTTTAATATTAGATCATGGGAATTTTATTAAAAAATATAATAAAGTTGTCAATTTACATATTAATGACGATAATTTTACTGATCGGTTAAATATTTCTTTTAACAAAGTAAAAAGTTTTATAAAGTAAATTCATTCTTTTAGTAAATTTTAGCGTAAGATTTTTTATTTTAAAACCACACCGCCTTGCAATTTTGTTTTATTTATTTTTTTATGCCTGATAATATTTTACAAAAATTATTTCAGCCCAGCGGACGCGGTAAAGTCTGGTGGCTTTTTGCTTTTATAATTTTATTGGTTATAATCAGCGGAATTATTGATGCCGGCAACTAATCGCCGAAAATTATTTCCTGTATCGGCAAATTCCATTTTCAACAATTTATGCCCGAAACAGTTGGTCGCCACCGTCGTGTGTTTGTCTTTGTGTATGTCCACGCCAACATACAGGAACTGATTTGGATTCGGCCGCCAGCTCCGCCGGGCCATTTTGAAATATTGTCCATATGTTTTTCCTTAATTTACCAATTAAACACCAGTATCATAGCCTTACCCGCCTTTGGGCGGGCGGCAATATTCTATTGGTTCATTTTAGTGAAAGCATGAGGCAAATTACTATACCCTTCAAGCCTTAAATGGCAGGTCCGGGTAAACTATTGTTTGCCTTCTGCTTTCACAATATCATGGAGCAATATTTTATTTAATTCTCTCATACTGGGGTTGGGGGCAAACCTGCCTGCTGGCAGGCAGGGAATTCCCGCCTCGCTCTCGTTTCTTGCCCCGTAGCATCCCGCGAAAGCGGGATTTGCTTCTGGGGTTCCGCCGCCGAATTTCGTTAAAAATTTATTTACCAAACGAGCCAAAGCAAATATTTACCGTTATAAATAATATATAACCTGCCAATAAAATCGCACCCTCGCGCCGATCCATCTTTTTACCGCTATGATAAAAATATGTAAACAATATCAATATAATTCCCAAAAACAAAGCCACTATCCAAAATGCCGAATTAGTATCAAAGATAATTGGGCGGATAAGAGCCAAGATTCCCAAAACTAAAACATTGGTAAAAGACGAACTCAACAGGTGGCTTAAAGAAAGCTCGGATGATTTTTTGCGCCTCGAAGTAATAGCAATGCTTATTTCCGGCAAGTTTGTGCCAATTGAAAAAACAACAAGCCCGATTACCAATTGACTAATCTGAATATAATTTAGTAAATCCAAGGTTATCGCTACAATCCAATGCGAAGCAATAAGGATCCCTATAATCCCGACAACAACCAAAATAATTGACTTGCTGACTCGATTGCTATCGGTTATTTCTATGTGTTTATGATCGCCAAAATGGTTTAAACGGTATAAATAAAAAATAAGACCGGCATATAAACCAATCATCGCCAATCCGTCAAAAAAACCATACCTGCCATCAACTCCGAGCAGGACAGGAGAAAAAATAACCAAAACTGTTGGAATCAAAGATGCCAAGCGCCCGTCAGTGACAATCTTTCTGTTAAGAAGCAAGCTCGCACCCAAAATAAGGCCAAGCATAACAATTATACCGCCAAGTAAATTGCCTACCGATAGAGCCGTAGCGTTATCTATTGTCGCATTAATACCCAAGGAAAGTTCGGGCAGACTAGTGATGAGGCCGAGTAAAATCCCAAAAACAAACAAACGAATTTTTAAGACAGCGCCTAAATACTTAATATTTTTTACGGCAAAATTAGCCGACCAACCGAGTGCAATAAACAAAAATAAAAGTGTTAGTAAATCAAGCAACATAGGCATAATTATAATTTTTCAATCTCTTTCAGATCTTTGTCCGGTAAATATAAAATAATAAGACCAATAATAATACCGTCCAAAGCAGTTCATGCGTGGCTCCCTCCAAAAATCCATTTGTCCAATCCATCCAGCACATACCAAATTCCGCGCCAAATAAGTACCAGACCGATAACGATGGAGATGTTTTTCGCAAGATATTGCAATGTGATTTTTGGTTTTAACATATTTGATAAGTTAAATAATAAATTATTCTGGCGTCGCTTTAAAATTATTTCTCTACTATTCTAAATTTACCTGATTTTACTAATTTAATACTGTTGTAATTTTTTGGATCGCTAAACTCAAATTGCCAAATAGAATAAACATCTTTACCGCGCTCTTTGTCAAAAAATAAAATCACCACTTTCTTTTTTATTTTTTCCTGCCATTGTCTAAAAGGATAATAGAGCTGGCGAATAATAACATTTGTCGCGCTAAAACTTTTTGCTTCAATCAACACAACTTGATTTTTACCTTCATATCCCGCGTCTACTTCTGTTTGCACGCTTGATACTTTAATCAATTGCTTGTCAACGAAAAATTCGAAATCAGGAGTATATTTTTTGCCTCTTATTGTTAATAAGATTGTTTTTAAAAAGACTTTGCAGATTTATTTCTAAATCTAAATCTTTTGTTATGAGTTTTTTGACTATTTGATTTTGAATTTTAAATAAAGCCATAGTATTTGTATTTTATTTAAACAATTCCGCCACCGGCATGACGAGGGCTTTGGCTATTTTTTCTAATGTGTCCACGGTAGGATTCGGGCTTTCGCCGGTTTCTATCTTTACCACGGTATTTAAAGCCAAATCAGCGTCTTTTGAGAGGCGATCTTGGGAGATTCCTTTTTTAATTCGCAATTTGCGGATATTTTCACTGACTGAATTTGCCATATTGTTTTGACTTTGATAAACTATTATAATACATTACTTATAGTGAGCGTATGTCAACTTGCTTAATACAATGGTATCAAAAATATTAAAATTTGGCAAACAAAAAGGGAGTTCTGTAAAGGCTATTTAGAAATGTCATACCATTGGGCAAAGTAGAAATGTCATACTTGCCTAATTTATCTATTTGGCAGCCGTTAAAATCGGCTGT
>PETS01000088.1 GCA_002781265.1 Candidatus Falkowbacteria bacterium CG02_land_8_20_14_3_00_36_14
GTTCTTATTGTAGGAACACATGGAGAAAGTGTCAAAGATTTGGGGTACCTGCCAACGGAAATTCAAGCGAGAATAAAAAAAGAAGCCGGCGAGTGGCTTAATTCTTCGGTGGGAATATCCTATACAAAATTCTTGGTTAAATTCGCTTCTGATATAGCGCCGAAGAAAAGCATTTTAATAATTACTAAAGATAATTTGGATGATTGTTTAAAAGGCAGGCCCTTGCAGGACGCTTGGGGAATAAATTGCCGCCTGGAAGCGCGCTTGAATGCCTTGGGAATAAAAAATTTATATGATTTAAAAAAATATAGCCCCAGTAATATCAGAAGAGCTTTGGGCATGTACGGCTATTATCTTTGGGCGAATGTGAACGGGCTGGAGATAGGCAAGGTAGAGAAGGGATCCAGAGCGCCTAAGTCAGTCGGGCATTCCTATTGCGTGCCGAAACAGACAAAAGATATTAATTATGTAAAAAGCGTATTTTATAAATTAACGGAAAAGACCGGCCGGCGTTTGTGGGCGCTTGGCTTGGAGGCCGAGCGCATGCATATAGCTTTAGCTTATCTGTGCGAGGGAGGAATCAGCAGAAGTTTCAAGACGCCGGACAAAATGTTTACCACCGAAGAGATATTTGCCAATTTAGAAAAATTTTTAGATAATATAGAAATATTAATGCCGGTCAGGATGCTGGCTATTTCGGTAAGCGCTTTAAGCCCGGTTTCTTCCCAGATGGCTTTTTTTAATGATAATTTAGGCCTAAAAGAGCTAAGCCGGGCGGTTGATAAGCTAAACGACCGTTACGGCGAATATACGATTGTTAAGGGCAAGATGTTTAACACTAAGGACATAGCCAAAGACAGGATCGGGTTTAGAAAAACGATTTCAATTAAAAATTAATTTAAAAGACATCCGATGTCCAATTGGACATCGGATGTCTAAAAAATATTATGTGCGGCGGCGTAGGATTTAAAATTAAAAATATACCGGAAAAGGAACTCGTAAAATATTATTCGCCGGTATTAATGAAAAAATTTAAAACATCCGGCCGGATTGAGTCTTTTTTTTGGGAAAAAAATCCGGTATTGCCGGTTAAAACCAAAAAGGGGATACAGCTTAAACTCTGGGGGAATAAAAATGAGGATATAAAACTGCCTAAAACCGGCTGGGCAAAAAAAGAATCTTTGGCAATCGGCAAATGGGATTATCTGCATCCGGAAATAGTGGATATTATGGCCGATTCAGGATATGAGAAAAAAAATTAGTTTGACCTGCCTGGCGGAACTAAGGGGATAATTATTAAAAAGGGAAACGAAGAAAGGGTATATATGATTACCAAAGAGTCCGGCGAGGAATATAAAAAAGAAACCGGGCATAATAGAGAGCCGCTGGGGGAGAAAAAAAAATTATAAGCGTAATTATTAAAAAAATAGCTCTGAATTTTTCAGAGCTATTATGTTTGCCTTATTACCGGCTGATGTATGATCATTTTTTTCTTGTTTTTTTTTGCTGGTAAATCCAGCGCACTTTTAAATTTATCTTTTTCTACGAATCTTCTTAATCCGAGTTTGTGTTTCTCTGCGTTTAACGCTATTGAGGCCGTATTTATTATTTTTTTCTTGTATGTTATTTTCTTTATTTTAGGCATTAATTTTTCTCCTTAAATATAATGAACAATATGAAATAATATTAATTTTATTATTATTTAATTTTTTACTTTGTTTAATTTAATGGTAAAAAATTATTTAAATAAGTCAAATTTATCATTCCTTGACTTTCGTATTTTGTTCGTGTATAATGTTAATATAAAAAATATTAGCTGTGGATAATTTATAAAATTATCATTTCGAATCTCGCTTTGCGGCTTAGGAAAAAATATTAGTTTTCTAACTATAAATTTCCTTAACCGCTTAGGCGGGGTCGAAATAGTAGTTTTATAAATTTAATATATTTTAAATTACGAAATGTTAATATAATATATTAATTGTGTTTACAATTGTCATTCCCGCGCAGGCGGGAATCCAGTAAAAATCAATAAAACGTGGATTCCCGCCTGCGCGGGGGAATGACAGAGAAGAGTCTTTCGTAATTCATAGTAAAAAAATATGGGAACAAATTTAACTAAACGCCAAAGGCAAATTTTGGATTTTATAACTGAATTTAAGCAAAAATACGGCTATGCTCCAAGCTATCGGGAAATAGGAGAGTATTTTAACTTAACCAGCCCGGCTACTATCCATGACCATATACAAAATTTAGCTAAAAAAGGTTTAATAAAAATCAGCCATAATGAAGCCAGATCAATTGAGTTAATAGAAGAAAATGTTAATTTTACTGAAGCGATTGAATTGCCGTTAGTCGGCTTAATAACCGCCGGTGAACCGATTGAAGCGATTGAAAATAAAGAAACTTTTGCCGTTCCCGCCACGTTAACTCCCGATCCGGCCAATAGCTATATATTGAAAGTCAAAGGCGAGTCAATGATTGAAGATGGGATATTAGATGGCGATTATGTGATCGTGGAACGGAATCCTTCGCCCCAAAACGGAGATGTAGTGGTAGCTTTATTGGATAATGCTTATGCTACTTTAAAAAAGTTTTACCGCGAAGCGAAAAGAATCCGTTTACAGCCGGCTAATTTCAAAATGAAACCGATATATTTTCGCGATCCCTTAATCCAAGGCGTGGTCAAGGGAGTAATAAGAAAGTTTGCTTAAAAATATTTTAATTTATGCAATTTTATTTATTACCAACAAACCTCTACCTCTTCGCCAATTTTTTCTTTCAAATATTCTTTAACCTCCGGCATCTCGCCGATCTGATCAATCAATCCATTTTCCAAAGCCATCTGGCCAAGTATAGATGAGCCATCAGCTAAACTTTCAACTTTTTTAATATCTAAATTTCTGTTTTCCGCCACTGCTTTTATAAAATTCTGGTATATAATATTAACATCTCGCATTAATAACTTTGTCTCTTCCGCTGATAACGCCTTATCGGGATCACCCATATCTTTAAATTTACCAGAACTTAATTGATTATAAGTTAAACCTTCTTTTTGATTTTGTCCGGCATAATCTATATATGACATAGTTACTCCGATACTGCCAACATCGGAATTTTTGGATGCAAAAATTTTGTCCGCTCCGGTTGCCGACCAATATCCGACCGAAACCCCGCCGTTTCGGATAAAGGCGACTGTCGGTTTTTTAGCGTTCTCTAAGGCATTGCTAATTTCTTCAGCGGCTACAGCCGAACCGCCGTAGGAATCAATTTCTAAAATAATAGCTTTAATGCTATCGTCTTTTTCCGCCTCATTTATATAATAAACTATATCTTTAGAAGCAGATTGGTCGTATAACAGATTACTATTCTCGTCTAAACTGTCCGGGGAGATATAAGTTGTGAGTTCGCCGTGCAGTATAATGCCGGTGACATTGCAATTATTTATTGTATCTATTGTATCTTCGGCGGTAAAATAATTTTCATCCAAATGAGCAATAATTCTATCACTTATGTCCGAAACGAATTTTTCATCTTCTTCGTCATTAGAAAAAAAATCGGTTTTAATTATATCAATAGTTAACAAAACCATAAAAACAGCCGTCATCACTATAATAAACATTTTCAAAAAATTTTTAACCTTTTTCCAATTATAATTTTTTGGATTAATCCTTGAATAATTAATCTTAAAGTTGAAGATTGAATAAGTAAATAATTGTTTTAATTTTTTAAAAAGTGTTTGTTTTAATAAAATTTTGTTTTGGTTTGTCATAAATTTTAAATTATATTTAATTTATTTTATAATCAACTAAAAATAATATTTCATCATCGAACGTTCTGTTGTGGTGATATTTATATTTAGTCACTCCAATCTCTGTTTTTAGTGTATATCTGGTATAGCCGGATAATTCTAGGTATTCTAAGACATAACTTCCGTTCGGTGCCGCAGAAATTACGGTCCAATAATAATTATCAGTTCTTTCTCCTTGGCAGTCCCAGTACTTGCCGGTGGATAATGGCAATTCAAACTGAAGGAATGAATTATTTATATTAATTAAGTCTTTTTTTAATTCCTCAATGTTGTCGTATTTCAGACTTCTGATATATTTAGTATTATTTTGATTTGCAATAGCATAATAAGAAATGCTCTTTTCTTCGTTAGCGGTCAAGGCAAAGTTTCTAATCACTTTTTCAATCATAACTATGGCTATAGTTGTGCTATTTTCTTTTTTCACTTCAATTATTTCTTCTTTATGTTTAATTTCGCTGATACCATTTTCTAATTTCATAGTTACGCCATGATAATTCCAATAATTGCCAACAGTCAATGGCCATAATTAAGCAACCTCAGTCTTTTTTATGGGCTCAGTATTACTAATCTCCGGCAATCTGTTTATTTTTTTTACTAGGCGTGCATCCACTAGTTATTACAAGTAAAAATAGTAGAATAAATATCTTTTTCATATTATTAATTCATTTTAGTTCCTAATAATTATGTTTATCTAATGTAACCTATAATTATTTTAAGAAATATGGATATAATTTTTCTTATATTTTGTTAAAATTAAAATAATTTTTCATTTTTAGAAACAGCATACAATATAGTATACAATGAGACACATCCGCCAATAATTGTTAAAATAGACTCAAATAAAACTTGAAACTGCCAAGGAGTATTTAAAATAGGTATATCAATATCTGAACCCAAATATATTAAATAATAAAAATAACTACATATAGAATATATTATGAGCAGAACTAAAAGAGCTATAGCGATAGAACGTTGGTGCTTTGGTGCAGTAACAGAACCGATAGCGACAAACAGTCCTCCAAGTAAAAAACTACCAAACAATGGTACTAACACATCTGATAATGGTATATTATTGCTACGAAAAAACCAATGCATACTAATTATATTTAACAAAGTTAAAATAATTGTAACAATAAAACTACCAAATATAGCAAATGGCAAAAACAATAACCATCTTAACCAGGTAGGCATTTTTGCTATAAATGTATCGTTTGCTAAATCATTTTTTTCATACATAATAATATTTAAAGTATTCTCAATATATACTTTTAGTCTAGGATTATTATCCAACTTTATTGGTCCCATCATTGTTGAGCGTAAACCATTTTTTTTTAAATTTTCATAAGAAAGCCTACTGCTAATTTTATAATTAAAAATTTTGCCAATAAGTTCTAATCGAATGTGCTTTTTGTAATCAGTTAAATCAAAATTTTTTCTTAACCAAAATTTTTTATCATCAATATAATCATAATTAGGGACATTTTCTTTAATAACTTCTGTTTCCATTATTATCTTGCCTTTAAGATTGTCCTTGCCGATACTTTTATAAATATAAATAAAATCTCCGGTTTTAACTTTATTGTTTGTACCCCAATCTATTGTTTCCAGCTCCTGAAAAGCATTTTCAATTAAAAAATCATCAGGGTTGGCAGGAAATATCCACGTTGTCATATTTTATATTTTACTAATTTTTTAATAGAAATGCTTACTATTCCGTCAGAAAATAGAGTCCGTAAATATGTTTATATTCCAAATAAGTAGTTTTACGGACAGAAGTTTTGATTTAGTCTTTAAATATTAGCATAAATTTGCAAAAAGTTCATACTATTTATAACACTAATTTATACCAGTATGGGGGTTGGCAAGCGATTTGTAAGTAAAATTAGCGAGAATTAAATACTTATAAATTAACATCAGTTAATATAAATTAAAAAGTGGGCGAAGTGTTAGATTTACTCTTGACAACTAAAATATTAACTAGAATCAATTTTTTGTTATAATAAAAATGCCCATCATTGGACATTATTCTCCCCAGCGGGCAGATTTTGGTGGTTATAAGGGGATTGTTTATATCTTTAGTACCGCCAAGGGGAATCGAACCCCTGTTACCAGGATGAGAACCTGGCGTCCTAACCATTAGACGATGGCGGCATAATTTGTTTAGTTTTTAAATTTAACTTATTTTATAATGCCTGTCCATTTTTAGTGGAAGAATCATGCGTCCCTGCCTGCCGGCCCGCTTCGCCATAGCTTTAGCGAGGCGAGCAGGCAGGCTAACCATTAGACGATAGCGGCGTGATTATTCTTTAATTATCCTAAAATTTTTCCAATAAAATTTTTATGTCCGCGGATAAATTCTTCCGCCAACATTTCTTTTTTTCCTGATAATTGTAATTTTTTTATTGCCAATGCATCTTCACCGCATTGGACAGCTAATTGATTATTATCTAAAAATAATTCTCCTGTTTTATATTTGTTAATTTTTAATGGCTGATGTTCAACTTCTGATATTTTTAAAATTTTATTATTAATTTTAGAGAAAGCGCTGGGCCAGGGCGTCATAGCGCGAATAAATCTTTCTACAACATCAGCCGGCTGATGCCAATTTATCAATCCGTCATTTCTTTTTAAAATTCCCACATAGCTTGCCTTGGTATTATCTTGAACTCGGGGCTTTATATAGCCGTTAATATAACCTTTTAAAGTAGGGATTAATATCTCAGAGCTTATTTTTGCCAGCTTATCAAATAGAATTCCGGCAGTATCGGAATTATCAATTTTTATTTTATTTTGAAATAAAATAGGGCCTGTGTCTAATCCATCGTTTAATTTCATAATTGTTACCCCGGTTTCCTTATCGCCATTTTTGATAGCCGCTTGGACGCAAGCGGCGCCTCTATATTTGGGAAGCAGAGAAGGATGGATATTTATAATGCCATATTTAGGGATATTAAGCATTTTTTTAGGTATAATTTGCGCGTAAGCCACTAATACTATTAAGTCAATTTTGGAAATTTGGAACCTGCCCGCCATTTGCCTGAGGCAAAGCCGATGGCAGGCGGGAAAATTAGAAATTTTAGCCGGTTGCCAAATAGGAATATTGTTTTTTATGGCTGCAATTTTTATAGGCGGGGGAGCAAGAATTTGTCCGCGGCCGGCTTTTTTGTCCGGCTGAGTTATTACTCCTATTATGTCAAATAGTTCGCCTTTTATTAAAGCGTTTAAAGAAGGAATTCCAAAGTCAGAGGTGCCGATGAAAACAATGCTTATTTTGTTTTTGTTATTTTTCATACAAACTCTTAAATTTCCTTTTTAATGTTTTTTGCTTTATCAATAAATAATATGCCGTCTAAATGGTCTATTTCATGCTGAATGACCCGCGCCATTAATCCTTCAGCGTTGACAATTAATTTATTTCCTTTATTATCAAAATATTTATATTTAATTTTTTTGCATCTTTTAACTTTACCGAAAACATTAGGTACGGATAAACATCCCTCTTCCCCCCATTCTTTAGCCCATGATTTATAGGTGATTATCGGATTAATCATGCAAATCGGCTTTTCCTTGGTATTTATAATAATGATGCGTATATTTTTGCCGATTTGAGGCGCGGCCAGCCCTATGCCGTCTTTTTTAAGCATGGTTTTAGCCATATCCGAGCACAATTTTTTTATTTTATTGGATTTTATCTCTTTTTGATTTAATGATAAGGATTTTTGGCGTAGAACCCCATTTGGTTCTGTTATTATATTTAATATTTTATGCATAGGTAATAGGTCTAATAGTTTATTGATTAATAATAGCTTATTAATAATAAAATTTCAAGAAATTGTGTTATAATTGTAAAGGCTAT
>PETS01000017.1 GCA_002781265.1 Candidatus Falkowbacteria bacterium CG02_land_8_20_14_3_00_36_14
ATAATATTAATTATCCACAGAAGGTAGCTTTGACTCTGCAACAGTACACAATTTGACAAAAAATCATATAAAGGCATATATTAAAATTATGGACAACAAAACAATTGTAATAAAGATAGGATCCCGCGTTTTAACACAGGAAGACGGACAACTTAATAGGGATATTGCTCGTGTTTTGATTGAGGATATCCGCCAAGCTTAAAAATGAGAAAGAACTAAAAGTTGTTATTATCACTTCCGGCGCCGTAAGTCTCGGCCGGTCCGCTCTCAGCTATGATTTTGGGATTGATGAGGGGGCAGCCAAGAAATACGGGCAAAGCTTAATCAAAGAACAGATTCTCGCGTCGATTGGCCAGCCTAAATTAATGGCTTTTTATAATGATGAGTTTGGCAAGCATAATCTTTACTGTTCTCAAATTTTGGCGACCAGAGCTGATTTCGCGGATCGTGACCGGTATATGAGCATGAAAACTGTCGCCAGTAATCTTCTGCGATTAGGAATCGTGCCTATATTTAATGAAAATGACGTGCTTTCCCCGGAAGAACTGGATTTTAGCGATAATGACCAGTTAGCGGCAATGATTACGGCTATGCTGGTGGTAGATTCTCTAATACTGCTCACCAATGTCAGCGGAGTATTTGATAAGTCGCCTAATGATCCTGGCGCAAAAGTAATTCCATTAATTACCGAAATTGGCAATTACATTAAAAATATTGACGACATAACGCGCTCAGGAAAAGGAGGCATGAAAAGCAAATTGATGACTGCCGATCTGGTTACTTCGCTTGGCATTTCCGTTCATATTGCGAACGGATTGGAAAAAAATATTCTCCTAAAGCTGACGCAAAAAGATGTTTCCGCCGGCACATTTTTTCCTCCGCAGAGAACTAAAAAAGTTGGGGCAATCAGGGGCTGGCTGGCAATCGCGGCTGTTAGCGAAGGCAAAATAATTGTCAGCACTTTTATCGCGGATATTCTAAGGAAGAAGCAAACGGCCTCAATTCTTTTTACGGGCATAGAGAAGATTGACGGTAATTTTTCCGAGAAAGATGTTGTGGAAGTCTGCGATGATGAAGGTGTTATTTTAGGCAGAGGGATGTGCAAGCATTCAGCGGGAAAATTAGCTAAGCTTATTGAGGAGTATAAGAACAAATCAGATGTTGACAAAGCTAAGACTAAGGCCGCTGACATAGTGGCGATCCACTATAACTACTTCATGTATTTATAAAAAAAACTTTTATTGTCCGGGGCCTTTCATAAAAAGGCCCTTTTTATTTTCTAAGAGCGCCTTTACTGGAAATTATATATTTGTAGGTCATGAGTTCTTGAAACGCAAAAGGGCCGCGGGCATGGAGTTTTTGCGTGCTAATGCCAATTTCCCCGCCCAATCCAAACTCTCCGCCATCACTAAATTGAGAGGAGGTGTTAAGATAAAGGCAAGCGGCGTCAATTTGCTTAAAGAAAATTTTTGCCTTATATTTTGATTTTGTAATAATAATTTCACTGTGTCCTAAACTATGTTTTTTAATGTGGGCCAGCGCTTCTGAAAAATTTCGTACGACTTTTATGGCCAGAATATAATCTAGAAATTCAGTATTAAAATCTTGCGGTTTGGCTAGCTTTAATTTTGAATACCTTATTTTTTTAAGTAAGGCGTGGCTTATTTCGTCTGCTCTAATTTCAACTTTTTTATCAGACAACTCCATTATAGATAAATTCAATAATTTTTTATAAATTTTTTTGTGCAACAGAATAACATCTAACGCATTACAGATAGAAACTCGCCGCGTTTTAGCATTTAATATAATTTTCTTGGCCATACTCAGGTCGGCATCTTCATCTACATAGGCGTGAACAACTGACGCGCCGGTAATTATAACGGAAATTTTAGCATTATTTTTTACGAAATCAATAAGTTTTTTTCCGCCTCGAGGGATTAAACAGTCTATTAGCTCATTGGAGATTAGATTTTTAGTTAAATTTCTATTAATGCCCCCGACATCTTGAATTATTTCCGGGCTTATTTTATTAGTAGAAAGTATTTTTTTGATAAGATCAATTAATTTATTGTTTGTATATTTTATTTCTTTTCCGCCCTTTAGAATTACCGCGTTGCCACTTTTAAAGGCTAAGGCAAAGGCATCGGCAGTAACGTTAGGACGAGATTCAAAAATTATAGCGATTAAACCGAGGGGGACGCGCACCTTCTGAATAGTTATGCCACTGGGCATGGTTCTGGCTTCAATTTTTTTAAACAGAATATCCTTCTTAAGCGCTATCTTTCTAATTGAATCAGCCAGAGAAGCTATTTTTTCTTGATTAAGAGCCAAGCGCTCAATAAAACTTTCATTCCTGCCTATTTTTTTTGCCGCCGCAATATCTTTTTTATTGGCAGCTATAATTCCTCGCGCCTGGCGGAGCAGCGCAAATGAAATATCCAGCAATACTTTTTTCCGGGTATTGTCGCTCAGATTGAGAATGTTTTCCGAAGCTTGCTTGGCGGCGATTATTTTTTTATCTATTCTATTTAATCTCATAGGATGATAACTCATTGGCTCTTTTGCCGGCCGCGCTAGTCGCTTTTAGCCATTTGTCATAAAAAGCCTTAACGCCAATTTCATTAAGCGCCGCTTCGGTTGTTCCTTTTTTAGATTTTATTTTAGCGATAAGTTTTTCAAGGTTAAAATTTTTTTCTTGCGAATCAATATATGCCAAGGACCCTTTAATTGTTTGTAAAACTATTTGCTGAGATTGTTCCTTGGTAAATCCAAAATATACAGCGGAACGAATAAGCGCTTCCGCGAAGAGAAAAACATAAGCGGGACCGGATCCGGAAATAGCGGTTAAGGAATCAATCGCATTTTCTTTTTTTACAAATAATTTTTTTCCAAAAAATAAAAGCAGTGTTTCAATTTCTTTGAGTTCTGATCTTTTGAATATTTTCTTATTGGCATGCCAGCCGATTACGCCCTCGCCGACTTGCAGCGGTAGATTCGGCATGGTTCGGACAATTTTTTCTTGACCGGTTATCTTTTTAATATTTTTTATACAAACGCCGGCCATGATGGAAATTATAATTTTGTCAGTTGTTTTTTCCGGGAAATCATTCCTGTTTAGCGAATAAAATTCCTGCGGTTTAATACAGAGAAATAGCGGGTTTGACTTTTCCACTAATTCACGGATGCTTTCTACGCAAACGGCTCCGGTAATTTTTTTTATGCCTAAAGAACATATATTAAAAGAAAGGTTGGGTATTTTTTTGAGAAGGCGAAAAATCGCTTCACCCATGTGGCCGAAACCTAAAATCCCTATATTAAGATTTTTTTTGCTGTTTCGCATATTGCTATGTTAACAAAATTATGGCATTTTGACAAGATTTTTCATAATAAAGAAAAAATTTTAGAAATTTACAAAGCTATAAAAATATCTTAAGTTTAAGGCATATTTATGATTGGATTGTTCTTTACAATTAATGGGTGGAAATGGTATTATAAAACAATAAATATAAAACAAAAAAAATTCTTATAAGGAGAATAAAAATGAAAAAAATAACAAAAAGGTCTGAAAATTATTCCGAGTGGTATTTGGATATTATCGCTGGCGCCGATTTAGCCGAACACGCGCCGGTCAGAGGCTGTATGATTATTAAACCATACGGTTATGCTATTTGGGAAAAAATGGTTGGTATTCTGGATAATATGATTAAAGGCAAGGGCGTAGCTAACGCTTACTTCCCTCTATTCATTCCGGAAAGTTTTCTAAAGCGCGAAGCCGAGCATGTAAAAGGTTTTTCTCCGGAATTAGCGGTGGTAACTCATGGCGGGGGCAAGAAGTTAGAAGAGCCGTTAGCAATCAGGCCGACTTCGGAAACTATAATCTACGAAGCTTTCTCCCGCTGGATTCAATCCTATCGCGATCTGCCCTTAGTCATAAACCAATGGGCCAATGTAGTGCGCTGGGAGATGAGGCCGCGCTTATTTTTAAGGACTACGGAATTTCTATGGCAAGAAGGCCATACGGCCCATGCGACTTTGGAAGAAGCGGAAAAATACGCTTTAATGATCCTGAAGGACATTTATGAACATTTCGCGGAAAAATATTTAGCTATGCCAGTGCATATGGGCCAAAAATCAGAAGGCGAGAAATTCGCCGGCGCTTTAAAAACTTATTGCATTGAAGCGCTTATGCAGGACGGTAAATCGCTCCAGGCCGGCACTTCGCATAATTTGGGAGATCACTTTGCTAAATCTTTCAAAGTGAAATATTTTAACAAGGATGGCCAAACTCAATACGCCTGCCAAACTAGCTGGGGCGTAAGCACAAGATTAATCGGCGGACTGATTATGAGCCATAGCGATGATAAGGGACTAGTGCTTCCTCCACTGATAGCGCCCATTCAAGTTATAATCATCCCCATTGCCCGGGAAGAATCCGATCCGGTATTTAAGGAAGCAAAAAAAATGCAAGTGGAACTTTCCAGCATTTATTCAGCCAAGCTTGATGAACGTCTTGATTTGCGCCCGGGGGAAAAATATTATGAATGGGAAAGAAAAGGAATTCCTATACGGGTTGAAATCGGACCAAGGGATTTGGAAAAAAATCAGGCGGTTATTGTCCGCCGCGATACCGGCGCCAAAGAAAATTGCCAAATTAATCTCTTAAGAGAAAGAGTAAAAAAATTGCTGGAAGAAATACAGGCCAACCTTTTTGCCACCGCTTTAAAACGCCGGCAAGAAAACAGCCAAAACGCCGATACCTGGGAAGAATTTTATAACGCTATCAAGCGAGGCGGATATGTTTTTTCCCATTGGTGCGGCGATGAAACTTGCGAAGCCCAAATAAAAGAAAAGGTTAAGGCCGTTAGCCGCTGTCTTCCTTTAAATGGGACGGAAGAAAATGGCGAACATTATTGCGTGCATTGCGGCAAAAAAACTTCTTACCAAAAACGCTGGATATTTGCCAGCGCCTATTAAATGAGACACAAGGAGGGTTATCATGTTTAATTCCGCGCGTTTAGAGTTAACAGGCAGTTGTGATATAAAATGTCTTTATTGCCATGCTGGAGAAAAAAATTCAGCTTGCTATAAAGAAGAGGAAATTCCAGATCTTTATAAACTCCTAAAAAAGTTAGGTATTTACCGGTGGCGTTTAAGCCAGCTCTGGAAGACGGTACGGACGGAAAAAAATCGGGACATACTTAATTTTTCCGAGTATGATAAAATGTTTTCTTTATATGCTGATTTAATTAGCAGGCATCAGGGCGATGGCAAGCCGTTTATGTTCAGTATTGACAATGTCTATTACTCATGGATTGACAAAGAAGATTACGCCCCGATGTCCTTATCCGGACATCCTTGTTCCTACAATTATGAATTTCTCTGCGTAAACGCTAACGGCGATTTAATCTTTTGTCCGGCGCTCAATCTGCCTTTCGCTTCCGTAAAAGAACAAACAATCAAGGAAGCCACGGTAAATTCAAAATGGCTAAGCGATTTTAAAAATATCACAGTTGGTTCTTTGAGTTGCGGTAATTGCCGCTACATTAAAATTTGCGGCGGCGGTTGTCGCGCCGATTCAAGAAGGTGGTTAGGGACAATAAAAGCAATTGATCCTAATTCCTGCTGTATGATGCCAAGGATTGAAAAGAGGATATTGCCTTTATTAGGCGAAGAAGAACAAAAAGCATTCCGCTCTTTAATTAATCAGGACGGCTCTTTCCCTTTAATCCAGGGACGAAATATACAAGAAGCAACAAAGAGCCCAGAAAGGAGGTAGCCCATCATGGTGCTAAAGAACAAACAGCCAAGCTGAACGCAGCAGGGGTGAGTATAAAACTCACCCCCTTTTTTTTTATAGCTACGCTTCTAAGTTAAAGAAATTACCGCCAGTCATACAAGATGGTTTCGGCAATGTAATTGCGCTTCTTGCCCCGGTCGCTCCAGCCCACTTCCGCTTTAACCACAGTAGAGGAAGCGGTGGCCGAAACCGTTGCCACGATTATCCGGCTAAAAATAGTGGAAGTCGCGGTCCCACTATTTATATAAAACCCGTTTGCGTCAAGATATAATTTAGCCGCCGCGCTATCTATAGCAACCGCGCTGGAAGTGGCTATTTTTTTATTATTATAATCATAATAAATAGTGGAGGTAGCAATCACGCCGAGAGGCGCCAGCCCGTCATTATAATCGGCGCCGGCGGTCAGCCAGTTCTTGTCCCTGATATTTCTAGCCAGCTCCAATCCTTCCTGCGCCAGCATGGAAGCGACTAAAGTATTTTTATACGTCTGCTGGATGGCTATATTCTGGATAACCAAGCCCAAGATGCCGACCAAGCCCACGGAAATTACCGTGGTGGCGATTACCACTTCTAACAAGCTGAAGCCGATTTGAGATTTTAATATTTTATGCATAAATTAAAATTATAGGCAGAATTTATTGTTGATTAAAAATTATTTTACCATCATTCCCGTTATCTCCGTCATCCTGAGCCAAAGGCGAAGCCTACCTGCTCGCCTCACTGAAGCTATGGCGAAGCGGGCCGGCAGGCAGGGATCTCGTTTTCACATGCCCTGTCCGTTTTACCACGGGATTCTTCACTCCACCGCCTAAATTTTTGCTCCGCAAAAATTTTGGCGGGCTCATTCAGAATGACGGATAGCAGAATTAAAATTATAAATAATATTTCCTACTGCGCTTCCACCAGGCCGAAAGAATTGACTATGACATCTTTTGCATTAACGCCGTCGGTTAATTTTATAGTCGCTGAAGTAACGGGTGTAAACAAATCTTGTGTAATAACCGTATCCGGATTAGGCGGAATAAAAAGAATGTCATAACGGCTTACCGCGCCCGGCGGGGAAATAGTGATACCTTTGGTCAGTATGATAATCTTACTTTCCTCAAGGTTGTCATAAATGTTATTGCTATTTAAATCGGCAAAAATAATATATTGATCATTGTTTGCCGTATCTATATACACACCCCAACCCTTAGGCGTGGTCGGCGAAGAGCCGAACTTGGCCAGCCCCAGCGCCTGGTTTTGCGCCAATCTGGCGTCGGAAATTAATTTCTGGGCGGATATGCTTACTTCGTTTTTCTGGCTGATGTTTCTATAATCAATTACAAAAATTACGGAAAGCAGCATAATAATAAAAATACTGGTCAATAACTCCAGTAAGGTAAACCCCGTTGAATTTCCGTTCTTATTGGAAAGTGGCAATGCTTTTTTATTATAATCCATTGTTAAAATTTTAATAACAAAGTTTTATCGGAAATTAGGGAACAGGACATCCGATGTCCACTTGGACATCGGATGTCCAAAATGTCCAAAATTATTATCTGGTTTCTATCCAGGAGGGCAATTTCTTGTTTACTTCCACCACCGCCGTGGAAGTGCAAGTGTATAAATCCGAATCCGTAACTGCCACATAAACATAGCGCGTGTTTTCGGTGCTGAATACCACAATCGGGCTGGAGGAAGCAAATGTAGTCGGGGGTGCAAATGTGGTATTTGCATCTGGATTTCCGCCCACCTCAAAAGTCCAATTCCAAAGGCAATTTGTTTCATCACAAGTAGTCGGTGAAGTATTGGGATTAGCGAAAGTATAATAACTGCTAGTGGCGTTGAATTTTATCTGCTCATCCTGGCTTACCCGGCCCAAATAATCTGCCGGGTTGCCTACGTTCGGAAATTCATGTAAATAAGTGATAAA
>PETS01000011.1 GCA_002781265.1 Candidatus Falkowbacteria bacterium CG02_land_8_20_14_3_00_36_14
TATAACTAATGGAAGCGGCAAGATTGATTTTTTAGGAGGAATTTTAGAAAACAAATTTATTTCCGCGGAAGAAGTTAGCAATCTTGCTAAATTGCCGAGCAAACAAGAGCTTTATGCCAAGATAGTCGGTTCCATAAAATCTCCTCTTCGCGGGCTGGTTAATGCCTTATCCGGTAATTTTCGCAATTTAGTATACGTGCTGAAAGCCATTGCCGAGAGTAAAAAATAGTCTATTAATTAATTATATTTAATAATTAAATTGATTTCCTATAAAACAATTTATTTGAAAGTTATAGGGGAATAATAATTTTATGTCTGAAGAAAAGAAAACAGCCGCTGCTTCCAAGGAAGATAAAAAAGAAGTGGCCGTGCCAAAAAAATTCCGATTAATTGTGGAAGAAATTTCTAAAATGCCGGTTTTAGATTTAGCGGAATTAGTAAAAGTTTTAGAAGATAAATTCGGCGTTTCAGCGGCAGCCCCAGCCATGATGATGGCAGCAGGCGCCGCTAATGGAGCCGGAGCTCCTAGCCAGGCAGAGGAAAAAGACAGCTTTAACATTGAAATTACCGAAGCCGGGGCTAACAAAATCGCAGTTATCAAAGTAGTGCGCGAGATTACGGAAGTAGGCCTGAAAGATGCCAAGGATTTAGTAGACGCCGCGCCGAAAATAGTTAAAGAAGCGGTCAAAAAGAAAGAAGCGGAAGAAATTAAAAAGAAGCTTGAAGACGCCGGAGCAAAAGTTACCTTAAAGTAAAAACAAATATACAACGATAAATAAAAGAGATGCTGATAATTGAAGCATCTCTTTTATTTAGAACAGGTGCTTTTCGCAATGGGCATAAAACAAAAGTCCTCCTTGTATAAGGGTGATTAAGCGGGTTTTAATATTTGGTAAAATCACCATAACCCCTCGCCTCGCTTCGCTTCGCGGGCGAAGCGGGCCTTCGCGCGAAGGGAGCATTATTTTATTTATCAAAATGAGAGGCGGGAATTTCAAATATAGAAGTATTGTTTAATACATATATTTTTTTATTGGCTTCATCCACGATAAAATCTTTTATATCATTCATCTGGCTGAAGCGGTACTGCAGTAAAAATTCGCCATTTTTATCAAAAACTGCCAGCCGATTATTTTTAGATTCCAAAATATAGATATATTTAAGGATTGGCGACACTATAATTTTAGATGCTTCGGTAAATTCCGGATCTATTGATTTTAAGTTGAATTCTTCTTGGCTTCCTTTTAAGTATTTATTAACCTGACCGTTTTTAAATAATACATAAATAGTCCCATCAATATCCATGCTAACCGCGTTGGAGAAATCCGCCTGGCCTTTTATCCAGGCGACAGGCGGCAGGAAGGCTTTGCCGGCCATATCGTAGCGATAAATCTGGTTGTCTCGGCCGTTAATTGAATATAACCGGTTATTATAAAAAGAAGCGCCTTTAATATAATTTAATTGGCCGTTTAAATCAATTTTCAGAAGATTAATGTTTTCCTTTTTGTCAATTTGAATTATGGCATTATTGCTGTTTATAAAATAAATATTGCCATTTTTGTCTAAAAAAGGATAGGAAAACATATTTCCGGGAAGATTTAAATCAGCCAGGGATGTTATTAAATTACCGTTTAAATCAAGGGTATAGATTGATTTTTGCCCGATATCGCTCGCGTATATTTTGTTATTAGCCATAACTATATTAGCTGGAGACGCTTGATTATTTAAATTAATAAAATCAGCTATTTCATTAGCGTCAGCGATATCAATTACATGCCTTATCTTTTCCAATCGGAGGTCATAATTTTTTTTAAATTCAGAATATTTGCTTATTTGTTTATCTGTTTTTCTAGGCATTAACCACAAAAGCCCGTAAATTTCTTCAAGAAGTATTTTAGCGCTTTCTTCATTGCCATAAATCATACTGGCCTCTACCTGATTTTGTTTTTGCTCAATTAAACTTATAATTTCATTAGTTTGATATATTTGGATTTCGTTTTTATTTTGGATATTTAATGAAAAAGTATTGAATAAAAACAATAAGATAAAGCCGATTGCCATTATAAAGCTTATTTGGTATCCCTTTTTTAAATTTTTAAACCAACTGATGAATTTAAATATTATTTGCTTTAAATTTTTTATTTTTTCCTTAAATTTTACGGCCAAACCAATCATTTTTTCTTTACTAGTGATTAATTTAACAAAATAAATTAAAAAATTAACCGCAAAAATAAAAACATTGCTGATAGACCGCCATATTTTTTTTAATCTCAGATTAGGCGCTCTAGTTTCAAAAAACATTTTGTTTTTTAATAATTTGACTGAAATTTTATTATCCGTTTTTTTAGATTTAAAATTAAAAATTGACAGAGTTTTATTAATAATATTTTTTAAATTATTAAATTTTATCATTCCGGAAGTGGATAATAATTTTTCCGTAGTTTGCTCTACTGAATTAAGGCTGGAAATAGATTCTTTCGTTGCCGGCAATTTTATTTTTATTTCCGGTTCGCTGGCACCCGTTGTATTTTTAATTATCAGCGCCAAAAAAGAAACATAAGCATTAATTTTTAAAAGTTCATTTTTAAATTGCCCGGCGGCATTATCGGGGGGAAGAGTGGTGATTACTTCAATTATATGCTTATTGGTCAAATATTCCGGCAAGGTTTCATTGGTGAACAGCATATATCCCCGCGGCGGTATTTTTCCGCTGATTACGCTGGAAAATATTTTATTGATATTGAGCGATGATTTTTTATTGCCATTTGATTGTTCTATAATATCGCTGATTTTATATTTTACGGCATCCGGGCTAATTCCATAACGGCTTGATTCTTTTATGCTAACATTTTTATCGGGATAAATAAGCAGAGCTTTATTTTTTCCAATATTGGAGAAATGAATATTATTTTCAAAAATTACCCCGGCAGTCGCGTTAATTAGATCAAGATTTATTTTTATTTTTTCTCGGCGGATAAATTCGGCTAAGTCTTTGTTGGTTTTAGCGATTACCGATTCAAAAATTTGTTCAATTTTAATAGTGCCGATTCTCTCCCTTAAAGCCATTTTTTCATTATAATAATAGTTATTATTAAGATTATCTATTAAAAAATTAATAATTTTTAAGCTGTTATTTTTATTTATTTCTATTTCAATCAGCAGCCATAATTTTCCGCCCAAATTTTCTTTTTGCGCGTCGGGCTGAGATAAAAAAATTTCGCTAATAGTGCTAGATTTTTGCCCCGGAGTTAATATTAATTGCGATATTTTATAATGCATATTATAAATTTTGACTATTTATGCTATATATTATACAATAAAATAGAGATAAAAACTAATTTAACCCGTTAAAAGAAAGCGTTTATTGAAATCAGAGAAATTAGAAATTAAAAAATTTTTCGCTTTTATGCTTTAAAACCGCTTATAGGCGATACCTTTTTAACAGGGTTTACTAATAATTATGGTAGCACAAACAAGCATGCTAGGGAAATTATTCGGTTCCAACGCGCGGGTTAAAATATTAAAATTATTTTTGTTGCATCCTGAGAAAAAATTCTATATACGCGAATTATCGCGCCGTTTGAAACTGCAAGTTAATTCTGTCCGCCGCGAACTGGAAAATTTGGAGAAATTCGGATTGCTTATTTCCAGCCATAGCATAGAAGCAGATATAAAAGATAAAAAGATAATAACACAAAATATGCATGATAAGAAGTATTTTCAGGCCAATAAAGATTTTGTTTTATTTAATGAAGTCAAGACTTTAATTGTTAAAGCGCAGATTTTGTATGAAAAAGATTTTATTAAAAAATTAAACATTATCGGTAAAACTAAACTGCTTATTTTGGCCGGGCTTTTTGTCAATAATGCCGCTTCATCCGTTGATTTATTTATTGTCGGCCGCTTTAATAAAAATAAATTTTTAAAATTGATCCATGAATTAGAAAATGAGCTGGGACGGGAAATAAATTATACCTTGATGGATTGGCGCGAATTCAAGTATAGAAGAGACATAACTGATGTTTTTTTATATGATATATTAGAAGGAAATAAAATAGTGGTGATAGACGAAACCGGCTCGCGTTGATTATATGATTAGTTTTTTATCATAAAGACATCGGATGTCCTTTTTGGACATCGGATGTCCAAATCAAAATATGACAAACAAAATTTATAATGATTATTTGAATCTTGATATTAAGGAGAAATATTTAAAAAAAGTCAAAGACAAAGAAGGCGCGGAAGCGATAATAAACAGCTATGCTAAATTGATCGCCAGCCAGATAGCCGCAATCAAAAAAGCATTGGCGGACGATGATTATATTAAAATGAAAGAACTGGTTTTATCTTTGCGGGCGCTGGAAAAACATTTAGAAAAAACAAAATATAAAGCCGATATTTTTAAAATACCGGAAGAAATTTATAAGGAATATAATAAGATTATAATCAATAAAGATGAGATGATATCAGGAAAGAAGCCGGCGGTCGAAGAAAAAAAGGAAACATTCAAATTTGCACATGGCCAAATTTATTTCACGTACAATATTTTCGGAGAAATAGCATATTTAGAGGAGCCGAAAATAGAGCATGATTATTATGAAAAATTAAGCGGTGATGAAAATATGGCTGATAATTTTAAAGAGATAATAAGAAAAGCAGGCGCGAATGAAAAAAATAATTTATCTGAAGGTCTGATAATCGGAGCAAAGCAGAGAAGCAAGCTTTTATCATGGTACCAAGAACTTCAGCAAGCGCTTTTGCAAGACAAAAAAAAGCAAGAAGCCGATTTTATCACCGATAAAATAAAAAAAATAAGAGAGGATATTAATAATATCTACGGCCGAGGGAAGAATATAATAATCTCGTAGAGACGCAAGATTTTGCGTCTCTACCGTTGGCGGAAAACAAAACCAGACGCAAGATTTTGTGTCTCTACGGTGCATTAAAATATAATAATAGTTTATAAAATACAAACCCCCATGCTTAATAAAAATAAAAATGGCTATACTTTAATAGAGCTTTTATTTGTGGTGGTTATTATCGGCTTAATTTCTACGGTGGCTATAGTAAGTTTTAATAATTCCCGAGCCAAGGCCAGGGACGCCAAGCTTCTTAATGATGTTTATGTTTTGCAGAAAGCTCTGGATATGTATTTTGATGACCATGGCGAATATCCTCCTCATACTGGCGATGAAGGAGTAAATCTTGCCTGGGGGATGTGGGCAGGAAGTAGATATACTGGCATTAAAGGAGATGCCACCGAAGCTGTTTTTAAAAATGCCATGCAACAGTATATGGCGCATCTGCCCAACCCGGAAGGATATTACACCACCGACAAGGGTGCGGGTTGGAATTGGTGGTGGGGAACACATTATTCTAGAATACAATACCGCCTTATTACTAACACTGGTTCAGGAAATGTATATTGGGTAGTAAATAATTTTCTTGGCGGGGCGACAATTGATTGGGGCAACGGAAATATTCATACTTATCCTAATCGTGGCATGGGTAATTGTCAGGCAAGTTTAAAGAATTGTTATTCCATTTATGTGAGAACCGAAACAGATACTGATTTAGGCAATGCAGGCGATCCGCATGCTATTCTTAGTTCTGGTTATGTCACAAATTATGATTTCTGGCTGTTTTAATTTTTTAAATTTTGTATAAATAAAATTTGCGGTTCGTTATTAGAATTAGATTTTTTTAATATTTGGCCTGACGGATCAATTATGCCGGAAACGCCGGTCTTCATGGCTCTAAAGACATATTTATTATTTTCCACGGCTCTTATTATGGCCATAATATGATTTTGCTCGGCAACCGAAGGGCTGGTAAATACGCTGTCGTTGCCTATATTGACAATAAATTTTGCTTCTTTATTTTCAGACAGTTCGGCAAACATAATTTCCGAGCAAAGCAGGGCGGTAATCGGCTCTCCTTTTATTTTTATTTCCTGATCATTATCGCCCGTGCCTAAGGGCTCGATTGATTGCAAAAAAAGGACCGGTCGGGAGCTTTCCGAAAAAGGCAGAAGCCGCTTTTTAGAATATAATCCGTTTATTTGCCCGTTTTCCAAAACAATCAGAGAATTATAGGTGAGCATATTTTTAATAGTATGCACACCGATTACAAATGATGTATGGGGATTATCGCGGGAAAGATTAATTAGATCATCAAAACTTTTTTTTATTTTGGCATCATTATTATAATCCAGAGGAAGAAGATTATTATCTTGGTTTAAAATCAAAAAAGGAAAAGAATTCTCCGGAATAATTAATAAGTCCGGTTTTTTCACTAAGGCAGTATTTATTATTTTTACAAAATTATTGAAATAATAATCAAGCGTCATCTCTTCAGTCTCCATTCCTGGTTGGATGATGGCCACTGCTATTTTTTCTCCGGTCTTAACCCGGCTGGCATTAATACTATAAAATCCGTATAAATTAGCCGCTAAAATAATTACTAATAGAAAATAAAGCACAGGGTTTTTGAATATAGCAATATATATTTTTTTATAATATTTTTTAAAATCATATATATCCGATAAGTTGATTTTGCAAATTATTTGATATAATAAAATATTAATTAACATAATAAAAAAGCTTAAGCCAAAAAGTTTAAAAATTCTTGCCAATTGCAAAATGTAAATATTATTATAGAGGGCGTATCCCAGATGTCCCCAGGAAAAATCCAGCAGGGTTTTGGCGCGGAAATATTCCAAAGATGCCCAGAGTAGTGGGAAAATAATAACAGCCAACCAATTATTTTTATTAAATTTTTTAAAAGCCAGCATGTATAAGCCGAATAAGACGCTATTATAGATAGTAATTATAAAAAAAATCCAAAATAAAAAAATAATTCTATTTTCATAGACAATGCTTTTCACGTCAACCCACCACCAGGCGTTTAAAGAAAGCAGGGGATAGACGGCCTTTACCGCGTATATAAATCCGGTTAAAAATCCTCCCCAAAAAATTTGTTTTAATTCCAGTCGGTATTTGTCAATAAAAATAAAAAGTGGGATAAAGGCCGGCCACAGGAATAGGGAAATATTATATGGGGGCAGGGTGAGCGTCAGCAAGGCACCCGATAGAGCCGGCAAAAGATAAATTTTATTGAATTTTGGCAATAGGGATTTAAGCTTCATATATTAATATTACTTTATTTTTATAATTATATCCAGAAATATGATTTTATATATAGATACCACCGTTAATAAATATATTAAGATTGCTTTTAAAAAAGACGGCCGGATTGTTATGCTTAAAAAAATTCTCGCCTTGTATAAGCAAGCGGAAAAATTATTGCCCTGGCTTAATAAAATGCTTCTTAAAAGCAATTTAAAATTAAATGACATTAAAAAAATTATAGTTAATAATCGCGGCGGCAGCTTTACTTCTTTGCGGATTGGAATAATTACCGCTAATACTTTGGGGTTTGCCTTGAATATACCGGTTGTAAGCAGTGAATCTGAATTAATTAAAGCAAACCAAGCGGATTTTAACGTCATAAAGCCGATTTATGACAGAGAACCGAGTATAACAATAGAAAATTTTTAATTATAAATTTTTAATTTTTAACAATTTTTAATGAT
>PETS01000145.1:0-1334 GCA_002781265.1 Candidatus Falkowbacteria bacterium CG02_land_8_20_14_3_00_36_14
GTGGATATTGTTGTGGTTTTATTGGGTCAGTCGGAACACAGAAAAGCGCAAAGCTATTGGACGACGCTAAAAAATCGTTTAAAAGATGAGGGAAGCGAGGTGGTCACAAAATGTGACCAACTGAAATTGGAGGCATCGGATGGTAAATTTTATCTCACCGATGTCGCTGATACTGAAACGATGTTTCGGATTATTCAATCCATACCTTCTCCCAATGCCGAGCCATTCAAGCTTTGGCTGGCAAGAGTCGGCTATGAGCGCGTTGAAGAGGCCGAAGACCCGGAAAAAGCTATTCATAGAGCCATGGCGACCTATCTTAAAAAAGGGTATTCCAAAAACTGGGTGGATTTACGCCTAAAAAGCATTGAAATCAGAAAAGACCTGACCAATGAGTGGGACGACCGAGGGGTAAAGACCAATGACGAATTTGCCGTCCTCACTGACGACATTACTTTTGCTTGGGCAGGGATGAGAACCAAGGATTACAAAAAACATAAGGAATTGAAGAAAGAAAACTTGCGCGACAATATGACCAATCTTGAATTGGTCTTGAACATGCTGGCAGAAACGGCTACAACCGAAATATCCAAAGCCAAAGAGCCGAAAACATTTCCCGAAAACAGAAAAGTAGCGATTGAAGGCGGCTCGGTTGCCGGCAGAGCCAGAAAGGATATTGAAAAAAAGACCAGTAGGCCAGTGATTTCTAAAACTAATTTCAAAAAATTGAGCGGAAGCAGAAGATTCCTTAAATAAGCAATCTTCTGCTATAATAAAAGTATAAAATATGTATGACACAGACACCAACATCAAACCAGCCGAAACGAGAGAGAGAGAGTAAACTCCTCTGCTTTTTAAACCCTCGGTTCATAAAAACCGTCGTATTTTTGTTATTCTGCGCGGGGTTTTTGTTTTTTGGTTTTGCCAGCCACGCCCAAGCCGCTAACTGCGGCGGGGGGGTTGCGTGCGCTTGCGGGGACACGGTTACCGCCAGCACCACTTTATCCAGCGATTTAACTTGCACCGGCCATGGCTTGGTTGTCGGCGCCAATAATATCACCATTGACGGCGGCAATTATACGATTACCGGCGATGGCGGCACTTCAGATTATGGCATTAATAATTCAAGCGGTTATGACAATATTATCATTCAAAATTTTGCTAATATAACTAATTTCAACATAGGAATTTATTTTGATTCCAGTTCCAGCTCAACAATCCAAAATGTTACGGCGAATTCAAATACTGGCGATGGAATTATTCTTTACTCTATTAGTTCAAGTACTATAGCAAATAATATTGCTAATTCAAATACAAGTTACGGAATCGACATCGAA
>PETS01000145.1:1399-1541 GCA_002781265.1 Candidatus Falkowbacteria bacterium CG02_land_8_20_14_3_00_36_14
TTGGGGGCTATTGGATGACAGCATAGATATCACCAACACCGTTGAAGGCAAGCCGGTCTATTATCTTTACGGCGTTTCCAATCAAACTTATGACGGAAACATAGTTGGAGATATCGGGATGTTTTGGTGCATCAATTGCACC
>PETS01000084.1 GCA_002781265.1 Candidatus Falkowbacteria bacterium CG02_land_8_20_14_3_00_36_14
TAGTCCAGCAGAACTTTCCCGGGAAGTAATTGAATATTTAGAAATTGCCAGCGTATTGGGCATTCCTTCGGTTGTTAAATTTGATTATTTTACTCCTATTGAATCTATAATAGAAGTCGCCAATTCCGAATACTGCGACGCCATTGAGTGTTTTAATTCATTCCCGGTAAATAAATTAAGCACAGCCAAATTGCGGGAATTATTTAATCGGGATGAATCTCCTCTGCATCATCTTGGCGGGGGAGGAATGTCAGGAGATGAGTTATTAATTCCTTACACGAAAAAAATTCAAGAAATAAAAAAAGCCGGGGTAATTAAGCCGATTATCGGCGGAGGCGGAATTACGGATAAAATCGGAGTTTTTTTGTACAAAACTGTAGCCGATGTAGACGCTATCGCTTTTTGCTCAGCTACTATGACAAGACCTTATAATATTAGAAGTATTATTAATATGTCTAACCAACTTTTCGGAGGTGCTGATGACTAATATAATTAAAATTCTCAAGCCATTTGACAGTCACACGCATTTAAGGATAGGACAGAAGCTTGAGGATTTACTTTGCTATTATAACAATTTTGCCTGGGTTGTCGCTATGGGCAATCTTCCAGAACCAGTTATCACCGGTCCTGATATGATTCACTATAGCACTGCCATAAGAGGGCTTAGACCTCAGTTTAAGATAATATTGCCGATTATGCTAGTTAGAAATACAACGCCAGGAACTATTCAAGAGGCATGGATGGCACATTGTCAATCTGTAAAAATGATCCCGGAAGACACATCTACGGAAGCCAGCCAAGGAATAAGTTTATATGATTTGAAAAAGTATTATCCTGATTTTGAAAAAATGGATGAAAAGAAAATGCTTTTTTCCGGACACTGGGAATTAGCTAAAACTAAAACTGGCTTATCTATTCCTTTAGTGGAAAGAGAGGAAGAATCTATCCCGTTCCTGGAAAAACTTGTTAAGGATTTTCCTAACCTGATTTTTATCATAGAGCATGCTACTACCCGCTCCATGATTGAGTTCGTTAAAAAACATGATAACGTGTTTGCTACTTTAACGCCGCATCATGCTATTTTGACGACCGAAGATGTATTAGATAAAAATGGAAAAATTTATAATCCTTTAAATTTCTGTTTGCCGGTTGCTAAATCGGAAGATGACCGAAGGGCGGTTATAGAGGCAATGATTTCTGAAGAAACATGGAGAGATAAATTTTCCTATGGCAGCGATTCAGCGCCTCATAGTTTGGGAGACAAGCTTAATGAAAACCCAAGACCGGGACTGTTTACCGCTCCGACGGGAAAAGAAACTATTGTGGAAATATTTGATAAAAACAATGCCTTGGATTATAGGTTAGAGGAATTTTTATCTATTCGCGGTCATAATATTTATGGCAAGAATTTGCTTCAAAAAACAATCACCTTTATACGAGAAAGCTGGATAGCGCCAAAAATAATAAAAAGCATCCCTGTTTTTAGAGGAGGAGAAGAAATTAGTTTTAAAGTAATAAATAAATAGCAACAACCGCTGGCGTTTTAACCAGCGGTTTTTTTATAAAAAACGGCCGGCTTGCAATCAGGCCGTGTCGCCAATGTAAAAATTTTTCAAAAAATTATTTTTAAGATTAGCCAAAT
>PETS01000063.1:0-6814 GCA_002781265.1 Candidatus Falkowbacteria bacterium CG02_land_8_20_14_3_00_36_14
AACCGTCCAAGAAAAAAATTAAATTATTTAACTCCCAATGAAGTAATTGCTAAATATATTGAAAGTGGTGCAGTTAAACCTTGAATTTACCGCAGAGTATATTTTAATTAATTAGTCAAGAAAAAAGGCATCCAAAAAAGTTTAAAAATAAGGAGAAATTTATTAATAAATAATTAAAATTAATTATTTCTTGTAAAATATGGGTAGTTTTGATAAGCTAAATAGTATGAAAAAGGAAATGGCCAAGATATATGAGCCGTCTAAATATGAGGACGGAATTTATAAGAAATGGGAAGAATCCGGTTCATTCCAGCCCGAGGCTGGTCAGCCCCAAGCTGATAATCTGGATAATTTAAAATTGGATAAAAAAGCGGAAAGCTATATAATTTCCATGCCTCCCCCCAATGTAACCGGTACGCTTCACATGGGACATGGTGTGACGCTGGTTATAGAAGATATTTTAATAAGGTTTAATAGAATGCGAGGAAAGCGCGTTCTTTGGCTTCCTGGGTCTGATCATGCCGCCATTGCGACGCAGACAAAAGTGGAGAAGATATTAAAAGAGGAAGGCATGAACAGGCACGAGCTGGGGCGAGATAAATTTTTAAAAAGAGTGGAACAATACGCCCAAGAATCGCATGATACCATCATCGGCCAGATGAAAAAAATGGGTTCTTCCTGCGACTGGTCAAGAGAGGCCTACACTTTAGATGAGATGCGCACTAAAGCAGTCCGGTCGGTTTTTAAGATGATGTTTGATGATGGGCTCATATACCGGGGCGAGCGCATTGTCAACTGGTGTCCGCGCTGCCATTCCACTTTAGCCGACGATGAGGTGGAATATAAAGCCCAGAAAACAAAAGTATATACTTTTAAATACAGCCGAGATTTTCCCTTTGCCATTTCCACTACCCGGCCGGAGACCAAACTGGGAGATACCGGCGTGGCGGTCAATCCGAAAGATAAGCGCTATAAAAAATATATTGGTGAAGAATATAAAGTTGATTTTTGCGGAGTGCGTTTAAAATTAAAAATTATAGCTGATCGCGGAGTGGATATGAAGTTTGGCACCGGCGCGGTCGGCGTTACTCCGGCTCATTCTTTTATCGACGGGCAGATGGCGGAGAAAAATAATTTAGAAATAAAAAAAGTTATAAATGAAGAAGGAAATATCCATGAGGATTTTGTCGGATTTTCCGGAAAAAATATTTTAGAAGCCAGGGAAGAGATTGTTAAAAAATTAAAAGCGCAAAAATTATTAACCAAAGAAGAAGAGATAGATAATAATTTATCTCTTTGTTATCGCTGTGATACGCCCATTGAACCGTTGCCTTCCTTGCAATGGTTTATAGATGTTAATAAAAAAATTGCAAGATATAAAAAATCATTAAAAGAATTAAGCATTGAGGCGGTAAAGAAAGGAGTATTCAACCGCGAAAAGATAAGAATAATTCCCGAGCGCTTTGTTAAAAATTATTTTCATTGGATGAATAATCTACGCGATTGGTGTATCTCGCGCCAAATTTGGTTCGGGCACAGGATACCGGTATGGTATTGCCGGGGGAATGATATGGAACAGTGCTTACCTGATTGTAAAAAACCGATTGTTTCAATTAATACCCCGAAAGAATGCCCGGCATGCGGCAGTAAAGATTTAGTTCAGGATAAAGATACTTTGGACACTTGGTTTTCCTCCGGACTTTGGACATTTTCCACGTTAGCCAATTCGCCGGATCAAATTAAAATTAAAAATAAAAGATTAATAATTGACAGCGATGATTTTAAAAAATTTCATCCAACATCCGTGCTGGAAACCGGCTATGACATATTATTTTTTTGGGTGGCGCGCATGATTATTATGACTACTTATGCGGTTCAAGACATACCTTTTCAAGATGTATATTTACACGGCTTAATCCGCGATGCTCTAGGCAGGAAAATGAGCAAATCATTGGGCAATGTAATTAATCCTTTGGACATGATTAATAAATATGGAACCGATGCTGTACGCCTGTCTTTAGTTATCGGCACTACACCGGGGAATGATATGAACTTGAGCGAGGATAAAATAGCCGGCTATAGGAATTTCACCAATAAGCTTTGGAATATAGCGCGGTATATAATTACGAACCCGCCTGCCACTGCGAGGCACGAGCGGGCAGGTTACGAATTACGAACCCGCCTGCCACTGCGAGGCACGAGCGGGCAGGTTACGAATTATGAATTTGATCAGGAGAAATTAACTAACGCTGATAAATATATATTGGAAAAGATGGGATATTTAATTGATGAAATTACAGGCGATTTAAATGATTATAGTTTTTCGCAGGCTGGTGAAAAATTAAGAGAATTTACATGGGCCGAATTCGCGGATTGGTATCTGGAAGTTAGTAAGTTTGAAAAGAGCAAAGAAAAAAGCTTAATTCTATTTTATATATTGGAAAATCTTTTAAAATTATGGCATCCGTTTATGCCGTTTGTAACTGAAAAAATTTGGGAAGAGATGGGTAAAGCCAAAATGTTAATTATTGAAAAATGGCCTCTAAATACCTCCTTGATAAAGGGGGATAGGGGGATTAATAATTTTGAGATAATAAAAAATATTATTTCAGCCATCCGTATTATTCGGGCAGAAAATAAAATTGAACCGGCTAAAAAAATTAAAGCAGTAATTTTTGCCGGTGAACAGATGAATTTAATTAAATCACAAGAAATATTAATAAAAAGTTTGCGTACAGGCATTAGTGAACTTGAAATTAAAAAATCCGGAGTAAAGCCAAAAAATGCTATAGCCATATCTATTGGAGGAATAGAGATACATATAATAGGAGCGGTTGATAAGGAAAAGGAAAAAGAGAGAATAGTTAAAGAAATAGAAAATTTAGAGAAATTGATAAAAAGTGCTAAAATAAAGTTAAGCAATAAAGATTTTTTAAATAAAGCGCCGGGAAAAATTGTAAAAGCGGAAATGAAAAAGTTGAAAGAAAGAGAAAATGAATTAGAAAAATTAAAGAAAGCGGGGAAATCATAGAATATTATTTAATATTAAAATAAGTAATTAAAAATATGAATTTATTTGAAAAATTTTTTAAACCAAAGGAGGAGCTAAAAATAAATGGAGAAGATAAAGAAAAAATAAGCGAGGAAAAAGGCGAAAAAGGAATATCAAGGAGAGATTTTTTAAAAATATCCAGAGACGCGGCCATTGTCGGGGCGGGAATCGGCCTGGGATTAAAGCCGGAAAGCGCAGAAGGGGGAAATCTTATAGATCGTTATCCGGATATAAAAACTGCTCGAAATAACATGGAAAAAATAAGGGAGGAATATGATAAATACATAAATACTTACATATTAAATATCAGGCATAGGGAAATTCCGTTTCGCACGGATACCGGAGAAGAAACAGAAAGAATTATGGAAAAAAAGAAATATTTGTTGACCGAAGAGGAAGTTAGGGCGGTTATATTGGTTGAATCAGATGGAAATAAAAATAAAATAAGCAACATAAACAAAGGTGAAACTATAAAAGACATTAAAAGAAAAAAAGATAAAGATATGGAAAGGATTGCTTTTGGGCTGATGCAGGTTAAAAAGGAAGCGGCGGAAGAAATAAAAGGAGAGAAAATAGAAAAAGAAAATTTAGAAGAACTTTTGGACCCGGAAAAAAATATTTTTTACGGTATTGAATATTTACAGAAATTAATGTTTAGATTTAAAGATAAAAATTTAGCTTTTCTGGCGTATAATATCGGCCCCAAAGATGTGGAAGAAAATATAAGGGAATATGAAAAATCAGTAAAAGACCATAAATATGTTAGATTGGTTCATGAAGTTTTAAACAAAGTTATTTAAAAATAAATTTATATGAGTAAAATTATAACTGATAAAAATAAAATTGAAGAAATTTTAACGCGGGGGGTAAAAGAAGTTCTAGTTAAAAAGAGTTTAGAAAAAAGATTATTATCAGGGAAAAAGCTAAGAGTAAAATTGGGCATTGACCCCACTGGTTCAGTTTTGCATTTGGGGCATGCAGTAGTTTTGCGAAAATTAAGGGAATTTCAAGATTTGGGGCACCAGGTTATTTTTTTAATAGGTGATTTTACCGCTCGTATTGGCGACCCCACTGGCCGAGTCTCGTCCCGTCCGCCTATGTCTGGCAGGGAAATCAAATCTAATATGAAAAATTATATATCACAGGCCGGGAAAATATTAGATATTAAAAAAGTTGAAATTAGATATAATTTAGAATGGCTGAACGAGTTAAGCTTTGCAGAACTAATAGAATTAACTTCCAAAATAACTTACAGCCAAGTGGCGCAAAGGGCGGATTTTAAAAAAAGAATTAAAAGCGATGTTGACTTGACCCTGCAGGAATTTATGTATCCGGTTATGCAGGGCTATGATTCGGTCCATCTTAATGCAGATGTGGAGATCGGAGGCACTGATCAAAAATTTAATCTACTTATGGGCCGACAACTGCAAAAGAGATATAAACAAGCACCGCAGGATATAATAACCTGCCCCTTGCTTGAGGGATTGTATGGCAAAGATAAAATGAGTAAAAGCTTGAATAATTATATTTCTTTAACTGAAAACGAAATTAATATGTATGGCCAAATTATGTCGCTAGAAGATAATTTAATTCCGGTTTATTTTAATTTATGTACTAATATGCCAATAAGTGAAGTTTATGAAATAGAAAATAAATTAAATGACGGAAAAACAAACCCCCGTGATTTAAAAATGAAGCTGGCTTATGAAATTGTCAGAATTTACCATGGCGAGAAAAAAGCGAAAGAAGCGCAAGCATTTTTTGTAAAAACGGTGCAAAAGAAAGAAACGCCGGATGAATTACCGGTTATAAAAGTAGAGACGCAAAATTTTGCGTCTCTACAGGGTATTAATATCGTTGATTTATTAATTAAAACAAAATTGGTTAATTCAAGAAGCGAGGCAAGAAGGTTGATTGAGCAGGGCGGGATTAAGGTTGGCGGAAAGGTTATTGAGGATATAAATAAGGAAATAAATATAACCAAAGAAGGAGTTATTATTCAAAGAGGCAAAAGGCAGTTTGTAAAAGTAATAAAATAATTTTGCATTTTTAATTTTGATTCTTACATTATTAGTTATGTATATTTTAGAAAAAATAAAATTAAATATTGCTAAATTAATTAATAAGGCGCTTGGACAAAATATGGTTCAGGCGTCTGATTTGGTTTATCCGCCGAATGCGGAATTTGGCGATTTCAGCCTGCCGATGTTTAATTTAGCCAAAGCGATGAAAAAAACGCCGGCGGAGGCAGGGGAGTTTTTAGCAGAAGAGATAAAAAATGGCAATATGGATATTTCCGCCAAAGCCGCCGGCCCTTATTTGAATTTTATTATCAGCCGGGAAAAATTGGCTAAAAGTATTATCAGTGAAATTTTTAAGATAGATAAAGAATATGGGCGCAATAAAACAGGCAAGAAAAAAAGAGTAATGGTTGAATATTCCAATGCCAATACCCATAAGGAATATCATGTAGGCCATTTGCGCAATATCTGCTACGGCGATGCGGTTAATAAAATATTAGTCGCCAACGGCTATAATTCCATCCCGGTATCTTATATTAATGACTTTGGCATTCATGTCGCCAAAACAATTTGGGCCTATAATAAATTTTATAAAAATAAAAAATTGCCTGAAAATAAAGGTTATTTTTTAGGTAAAGTTTATACCATGGCCACCCAAGAGCTGGAAAAAGATCCCATGATCAGAAAAGTTGTTTCCAGTTGTATGAAAAAAATTGAATCAAAAAAAGGAGCGGAATTTAAATTATGGCAGAGAACGAGAAAATGGAGCATTAATAGCTTTGCTAAAATATATAGAGAATTGGGAATAAAATTTTTCCATATTTATTATGAAAGCGAATTTATTGAGAAGGGGATAGAGATGGTGGCAAAATTATATAATAAAAATTTTTTAACTAGAAGCGACGGCGCGATCATCGCCAATTTGGAAAAATACGGGCTAGGCGTATTGCTGTTCTTGCGCTCCGACTGCACCGCCTTGTATCCGGTGGCTGATTTGCCGCTGGCTATTGAGAAATTTAAGCACTACCGTCTAGCCAAATCAATTTATATAGTTGATATCCGCCAGGATTTATATTTTAAGCAGCTTTTTAAAATTTTGGAATTATTAGGATATAATAAAGAAATGGTGCATATTGGTTTTGATTTTGTAAAATTGCCTGAAGGCATGATGTCTTCCCGCACCGGCAATGTCATCACTTATGAAGATTTGCGCGAGCAGATTTTTAAAAAAGCTTATCAAGAAACCAAAAAGCGCCACCATAATTGGAAAAATAAAGAAATAGAAGCAGTGGCGAATAAATTAACAAACGGCGCTATAAAATTTGAAATGATTAAAGTAAGCGCCAATCAGATTATTACTTTTGATATAAACCAATCACTGCGCTTTGACGGGTATACCGCCGCTTATTTGCAATATACCAATGCGCGGATACAGAGTATTATTAAAAAGTCGAAAGTTAATCCGCCGGCTGGCAGACAAAAATTAAAAATTGATTTTAGTAATTTAATTGAAAAAAAAGAAGAGGAGTTGGTGATGATGTCAGCGAAATATCCGGAAATTATCAGTAAAGCCGGAGTTAATTATGATCCTTCGGAGATTGCCAAATTTTTATTTGAATTAGCCAGAGAATTTAATGATTATTATCAAAGCACACCCGTGTTAAAAGCCGAACCGGAAGTCCGCACTGCCAGATTGGCCTTAATCGGCGCAGTTAGCCGAGTGATTATAAACGGTTTGGAT
>PETS01000063.1:6899-7554 GCA_002781265.1 Candidatus Falkowbacteria bacterium CG02_land_8_20_14_3_00_36_14
TCGATACTTTTGAAAAACTGCCTAATTATGTAAGCAATATTCCAGACACACTCTTCGATTTTCTTAAAAGCGTAACTTCTCCTGTTACAATTATTTATACCGGAGCTAAGAATCTGGCAAAAAATGTTATTTCAAAAGATAAAACCATTGCTATTAGAATAATAAGAGATGAGTTTTGTAAAAAAATGATTGAAAAATTTGAAAAACCCATTGTTTCAACCTCTGCAAATATTTCAGGCGAAGAAACTCCTTTATATTTTAATAAAATTTCACCTGAAATTGTAAAGGGTGTAGATTATGTAGTTGGGTTATATCACAATAGAATAAACGAAGTAAAACCGTCAACTATACTTAAACTACTTCCTAATGGCGAATTTAAAATAATAAGATCTTAAAACACATACTCTCAATTTGAAACAATATTTAACACATCCAATTTTTACTATTATTGCAACTATTTCACAAAAAATGAACGTTTCATCTTTTGTAATTGGCGGCTTTGTGCGCGATATATTTTTAAAACGCACTTCAAAAGATATTGATATTGTTGTTTTAGGCAGCGGAATAGAGATTGCTGAAAAAGTTGCTGAAAAAATTGGCAACAATACCAAAGTACATGTTTTTAAAAATTTTGGAACAGCAATGTTTAAATACA
>PETS01000063.1:7576-8307 GCA_002781265.1 Candidatus Falkowbacteria bacterium CG02_land_8_20_14_3_00_36_14
TGGTGCAAGAAAAGAATCCTATAGCAAAAACTCTAGAAATCCAGTAGTAGAAAATGGTACAATAGCTGATGACCAAAACAGACGAGACTTTACTATTAACGCATTAGCAATATCATTAAATGTCAATGATTTTGGACAAATTATTGACCCTTTTAATGGATTAGAAGACTTAGAAAATAAAATAATAAGAACACCCTTAGAACCAGATAAAACATTCTCAGATGACCCCTTAAGAATGTTAAGAGCTATAAGGTTTGCAACTCAACTAAATTTTGAAATAGAGGAAAATACATTTAAATCCATCCAAAAAAATGCAAAAAGGCTTTCTATAATATCAAAAGAAAGAATTGTTGATGAGCTTAACAAAATTATACTTACCCCTAAACCATCTATTGGATTCAATTTGCTTGATAAATCGGATATACTGAAAATCGTATTCCCTCAATTAGCTGCCTTAAAAGGCGTTGAAGTTATAGGCAAAAGCACACATAAAGACATTTTTAATCATACTTTGGAGGTTCTTGATAATATCGCTATAAAAACTGATAATTTATGGCTTCGCTGGACTGCTTTGCTTCACGATATTGCTAAACCTATCACTAAAAAATTTGAAACCAATATAGGTTGGACATTTCATGGGCATGAATTTATTGGTTCAAAAATGGTACCAACCATTTTTAGGCAAATGGCTTTGCCAATGAATGAAAAAATGAAATATGTGGAAAAACTTG
>PETS01000083.1:0-1629 GCA_002781265.1 Candidatus Falkowbacteria bacterium CG02_land_8_20_14_3_00_36_14
GATAATTGGCCTAGCCATAATCGTAGCCGCTTTTTCCATCACTTATTTCGTGTTTGCCAACTTGCCCGGCGGAGTTGGCGGGGGCGGTCCGGGTAGTAGTAGCCCATAATATTAAAATTGGAAATTAAAGTAAAAAAAGCGTATTCAGAAATGAATACGCTTTTGATTTATAAAATAGCCACTGCTACCACTCGGTAGTAAGATACCAGTGGTAATTTTCCTTCATAAAGGAGTACTGTTGCGCTCCCACTGTTAACCTGCCTTGGCTAACCACGCTATCGCCATATTGTATTTTCCAGTAATAAGTCCCGGGAATCAGGTAATAAATTTGCCTGTCTCCTGGTCCTAGATAGAATGCCGCTTTTTCCGGTCCATTTATTATATAATTATATCTACGATATTCACTAAGGTTTGCCACTAGACCTTTGTATCCCAAAGGGGTTTTTTTATCAGCTTGATAACCTACTATAACTGGTTGTTCCTTTAATTTATTAATTGCTAATTGTTTCTCTTGCATATAATATCCTTCTCCTGACCCAAACGGAGTTAATGATCGGCCTTTATTAAGCTGATCTAAATTCATAAATAAAGCACAGCCGGTCAAAAGAATCAGCGGTAAAATCACAATAAGAATAAATATTTTCTTTCTCATAACAAAATCCTCCTTAATAAAGTTTAGATGAGTTTTAAAGGGCGTATTTGTATATTATAAATATCATAAAAACAATAATATGTCAAGGTTGACTGATTAATGGATGTGTGATAGTATTAAAGTAGTTATAAAAGAAAATCCCTATCTTACCCAATTCATTGGGAGGTGGGGTTTTTATTTAACTTAAAAATTTAATAAAATAATAAATTTAGCTAATATTAATGATTATTGTATAAATTAATTCTATGGAAGCTTTAAGGAAGAATCATATAAAAATATTACCGGCTAATTTAGCCAAAAAATTGATTATTATCATAATTTTTATGTTTGTTTTTGATTTTTCTTTGTTTTCTATGCCGGCTTTAGCCAGTGAAATTGAAGATTCATCTAATATTAGTATAGATAATTCTAATCAAATAAATATTAATAATCATTTGCCTGAAAATTCCACTGGAGAGGTAAAAAGCTCTAATTATTATCAGGTAACCGCTTATAATTCAGAAATATACCAAACCGACGACAGCCCTTGCATTACCGCTAATGGTTTTAATGTCTGCGAACATGGTTTGGAAGATACAGTAGCCGCTAATTTTTTGCCGTTTGGGGCCAAAATAAGGATGCCTGATATTTATGGAGATAAAATTTTTATTGTTCGCGACAGAATGAACGCGCGTTATAATAATAAAATTGATATTTGGATGCAGGAAAAACAGGCAGCTAAAAACTTTGGCATAAAAATTATTAAAGTTGAAATTATAGAATAAATTAATAATTAATTTAAAATACCAATAAAAAAGAGCATTTAAAGCTCTTTTTTATTATATATTAATATATCCATCCTTGTTATTTAGATAGATATTTGTTATATTTATTATTGTATATTTAAATATTTTTTATATTAGGGTACTGTCGCCAATTAAATTTTTTTATCTAAAATTAGCAAAAATAATTTTATTTGATTTTTGTCAAATTTGGCT
>PETS01000083.1:1673-2705 GCA_002781265.1 Candidatus Falkowbacteria bacterium CG02_land_8_20_14_3_00_36_14
TTATTTGATTTAAGGCCTGATAGCCAAGTGGTAAGGCATGAGTCTGCAAAACTCTTATGCGAGGGTTCGATTCCCTCTCAGGCCTCATTTTAATTTTTTAAAATTAATAATTATTTAAGTCTACTACATTGTGTACTTAAATAATAATATACTAAAATTAATAGATAATAGTTTCACCCTGCGGTTTCTGCCACAGGGAACCGCTTAGGAAGGTTTGGAAACCTTAGGTTTCCAAGTAAATAAAATTATTCCTTAATTCGCCTTGTGCTCTTGGCGCAGGGGAATAAACTATACTGTGGATAAGTATTGTAAATTGGGGATAATTTTTGCTTTAAGTCCACAAATATGTAGACTAAAGTGTGGGAAAATATATTTATTTTAAATTAATAATATATTATTATGCTAAAATTAGCATTTTTATATATTACTAATAATTATTGACTGTTTCAATTATATATGGTATATTTAAAATATAGCTTGTTTTTTAATAATTATTGATATAGAAAAATAATTCTAATAATATTATTAGGAAGATTTTTCTACTTTTTACTGATTTAGATTGGTTAGAGCAGACATAGCCAAAATAAAACAAAAATAAAAAAAAGGTAAGCTCATATTATATAATATAATAAGAACTTTACCATCAATTGGTAGAAAGTAAGCACTTTTAAGTCTGCAGAGCGCATAAACCTTGAGGGTAGGGATTTTCTAATCTATCTCTGGATGGATTCGAAATAAACTCTTAGGGTGCGCCTCAGTCAATAGGCCTACATATTTATATTTATATAAGAAGGGGCCCCGTCTGGGGCGCTTTTAAATTGAAAAAATTTGTCATAATCTTGCTAAATATATATTTTACATATATAATATAATTGAAAAATTATTAATAAAGAATTAAATCAAAGTATTCCTCAGGCTGTCCGAAAATTATTTTTTTTGTCATTCCCGACTTGATCGGGAATCAAGAAAGGTTTAATATCAGACAAATTATGGATTCCCGCTTTCGCAGGGATGACAGTAAAGTGTAGTTTT
>PETS01000083.1:2722-3838 GCA_002781265.1 Candidatus Falkowbacteria bacterium CG02_land_8_20_14_3_00_36_14
TCGGACAGTCCGGGGTATTCCTTGCAAGGAAGAGTTTGAGAAACCATTGGTTTTTCAAAATAATTAACTACCTTGAGGATACCTCGTAGCTCTGTTGCGGGGTAATTCATTAAAGCCATAGATTGGAAAGAAAAAATAATAATTATATGGATAAAAAAATTATTGCCAAAATTAAAAAGGATTTGCTAGCCAGAAAAAAACAAATAACTGAAGATTTAAAAGCGATTACCTCTAAAGGCGGGCGGGAAAATAACGGCTTACGGACAAAATTCCCGAATATTGGCGATAAAATAGATGAAAATGTATTAGAAATTGACGAATATTCAACTAATATTGCTACCGATAAAGTATTAGAAAGCGCATTACGCGATATTAACGGCGCTTTAGATAGAATAAAAAATAATACTTATGGCATTTGCAAGTATTGCCAAAAAGAAATTGGAGAAAAAAGAATGTTAGCCAGACCGGTAGCCAGCGCTTGCGTTGAGTGTAAAAGCAAGCTGCAGAAATCAGCTTAATCTATTTTACAGAGCTTTGTTTTTAAAACATTATTAAATATGAATTTTAATCATAATAAAAAGATGATAGGACGATGTCTAATTATCATCTTTTTTGTTATTATTGATCGGTTTTTTAAATTTTTAGCTATAAATAATTATTTTTCCAGCTCAGTAAAAATATTTAATGATATTTTTAAATTAAATTTTATCCCTAATTTTAATATTGCCTTCTCTCTGCCGCTTAGAGGTATTTGGCTTAATTTTATTATTTCTTTGATTATTATTCTTTTATTATATTATTGTTTATTTTTAATTAAGAATAAAGATTTAAAAAGCGCCGATTATATATTTTTTATTATTATCGGCGCGATGAGTAATTTATATGATCGGTTAAATTTCGGTTATGTTGTAGATTATTTGGATTTAAAATATTTTACTACTTTTAATATAGCTGATATGATGATTGCGGGAGGAGTGGTAGGAATAATTGTGAAAATTAATATTATTGACAAGATTGACAAGAAAAAGTATATATGATTAGACCGTTGATTAATTAACTGAAAAACCAAAGGTTTTTCACTGGCTTAAAGCCATATTTTGTGCTAAAATTAAGATA
>PETS01000095.1 GCA_002781265.1 Candidatus Falkowbacteria bacterium CG02_land_8_20_14_3_00_36_14
TGGGTAATATAGATTAACCCTCTCGTCTTGAATGCAGGTAGCTCAAGGCGGTCAACTTTCAGCGCAACATTGGCTATCACTCCTGTATAGGAAATTGGTAGAAAAATCCAGTGCACTGTGTCTGATCCTGCACCCCTTTGGGGTCATTAGGGTTTAATGGGAATAATTTCAACGCATTTTATTCCCTTCCAACTTAATTTCATAAAGAAATTTGTGGAATTAAAAAGGAAAAGATTTTTTTAATTATTAAAAAAATATATAAAAATTCACTTATCCCGCTACTTATTAAGAAGAGTAACAATATTAAGGAGGGGAAAAAAATCCCCCAACCCCCTTTAGTAAAGGGGGAATTAATATAGAGGAAAAAATAAAACCGGCGGGGACGCGCAGGGCATGGAAAGTGGTAAATATTTTCTTTATCTCTCTCCAAAGAATTCTATATAATTTATATAGGATAAAAATATTTATACTTTTCAAAAATGCTCTGCGCGTCCGTGCCGGTTTTAAACCTCACCCTAGCCCTCTCCTTATTAAAGAGAGGGATTTTTTAATAATTAGCATATTTTATATAAATTCTTTAATATTAGTAAAAATATTAAAAATTAATATAAATAACATTAGATTTCTATCAATCCATTGATACTTTTCTCTTGTATTTCTATCAATGATATGATATAATTTTAGTATGATTAAACGGGAAATATTACAAAAAATTAAACCTTGGCTGGGAAAAGAGAAGATATTGATTATTAAAGGCGCTAGGCAGGTTGGTAAAACTTATTTGCTTAATGAAATTAAGAAAGACTTGGAGAGCGCTGGCGGTAAAGTTGCCTATTTATTAGCTGATGAAATTGACAATAAGCCGATTCTTAAAAGTTCGGCCAGTTTAGAGTTGTACTTGGAACAATATTATAATTTTCCTAATGATTATATTTATTTAATGATTGATGAATTTCAAGTGATAGAAGAAGCCGGATTATTATTGAAGAATATTTTTGATAAATATAAAATGAAGATGCAACTGATTGTGAGCGGATCAAGCACTTTGGAAATTAATAAAAATTCAGTGCATTTAACCGGTCGGGCAATTAATTTTAATGTTGAACGAGTTAATTTTAAAGAATATTTTGATTATCGCGAAAAGATTAATACCTCGCGCTTGAAACTTTTAAAATTTAATGAACTTAAATTATTTTTTGAAACTTTTAGGACCAAATTGGATGTTAGTTTGGGCGAATATTTATCATACGGAGGTTATCCGGAGGTTTTGATAACCAAAAGCGCGGGAGAAAAAGAAATAGTGCTTAAATCCATTATTAAAACTTATATTGATAAAGATATTATTAATCAAATGAATATTGATAATGTTAATGGATTTAATAATTTAATTAAGATTTTAGCCGGACAAATTGGACAAATGGTAAATAATAATGAATTAGCAAATACAACCAATATTTCCATTAATACTTTAAAAAAGTATTTGGATATTTTAGTCGGTACCTATATTATTGATTTAGTAACCCCGTATTTTAAAAATATTAGAACAGAGATTTCCAAGATGCCGAAGATTTATATTTCGGATATCGGAATCCGCAATTATCTTTTACGGTCATTTATTATGGATTTGGATGGACAGGGCGGAGTGATTGAAAATTTTATCTATAATACCCTGCTCACCCAATACGCAAAAGAATATATACATTTTTACCGCACTTCTAGCGGGGCTGAAATTGATTTTGTAATGGAAGATAAAAATAATAAGTTAATGCTTTGTGAAGTTAAGTATAGAAATAAAGTAAATATACCGGTAATAATGAAAAACTTTTCCAAACGGTATAATAATACGGGAATAAAATTAATAATTACAAAAGATATATTAAGAAAGGAAAACGATATATATTTTATTCCGGCTATGATTTTGCCGTTTATTGACTTAAGCAAATAAATAGTTATTTTAGTATTTATACTTTTCAAAAATGCTCTGCGCATCCCCGCCGGTTTTTTATTAGTTATTAACATTGACAAAATTACTAATATTTGCTAAAATGTAATTATAGAATAAAAATAAAAAAAATCTAAAACACCCGCCTACGCTAAAACTTCGGCGAGGCGCGAAAATAAAAACAAAAATGGCAAATATTAATACTTCGGCTAATATTGGTTTTATTGGCTGGAAACATTACAATCAAGTTTTAAAGAAGGCAATGGAACAGGAGTTCAGCTGGTTTGGACTTTTAATAAGTTTGTCCATTGCTTTTTTTATTGTCTTATTTTCGGCTATTATTTTAAATCTGGCTTATCAATCAATAGAAACAACAAAAAATAATAAAATATTGTTTAATGATAAAATATATAAATTAGAAAGTTATGATAGGGGGCAAAAAATAAATGATTATATAAACATAGATTATATTAAGCATAATCAAAGGTCGCAATTAGATGATACTTTAAACTATAAGAGAGTATAGTATAGAATTATCCAAAGTTTATAAATGCATATTAATTATTAAAATATTCATTTATAATCTTTGGATCAACCAAGGATAACAGCTAAAACAAATATATGCTGTTGACGCTCTTTCAAATATAAAGGGGTAAAAAGGTAATTTACGATTGAAAAAACATGGGCTGTGTTGATTTGACAGCTATAAAAAGACTGCATAATTAGCACAGCTCTCCTTCCTGCTTCGCCACTCAAAAAGTGGTTGAGCGAGCATGGAGATTTTAATAACTAAAACAAAAACACCGCGGACTCAAAATGCGGTGTTTTTGTTTTTCGTAAATAATGCTAATATGGCCGTGTCGCTAATGTAAAAATTTTTCAAAAAATTATTTTTAAGATTAGCCAAATTTGACAAAAATCAAATAAAATTATTTTTGCTAATTTTAGATAAAAAAATTTAATTGGCGACAGTACCAATATGTAATTAATATTATAGTAATAAATGTATTTATTATTTATAAACGATCTTTTTAAATTTGGAGGGAAATACCATGAAAGTATTAATAATTTACGCTAAAAATACATCAGTTTTTTGGAATTTTAAGCCCTCAATAAAATATTTGGGCTTATTTGGGAAAAAATCATTAGTTGCTCCGCTTGGCCCCTTAACTGTATCGTCATTACTTCCCAAGAAGTGGGAAAGACGTTTTGTTGATCTTAATGTAAAAAAAAGACTTAAAAGGAAAGATTTATTATGGGCTGATATAATTTTTTTAAGCGCCAATGTAAGCACTCACAAGGAAAGCGTTGGTAATACAATAATAATATGTAGAGAGTATGGAAAATTAATAGCAGCGGGAGGGCCCTTTTTTACGCTTCAGCCGGAAAAATATAAAGGTAAAGTAGATTATTTAATATTGGGTGAAGCAGAAATTACACTGCCTTTATTTATTAAAGATTATGAAAAAGGCGAAGCTAAATCAATTTATAAGCCCGAATCTAACCAATGGGCAGATATAACAAAAACACCGCCACCGGATTGGTCGCTTATTTATTTTAATGATTATTGTGTTATGCCTGTACAGTTTTCAAGAGGTTGTAATTTAGATTGTTATTTCTGCAATATAGGAGTGTTATGCGGCTATAAATTAAGACCAAAGAATCCAGTACAAATAGTAAATGAGGAAGAGAAACTTTATAGGTCAGGATGGCGAGGTACGGTAATGTGGGTTGATGATAATTTATCTGCAAACAAAAAAGATATACTGAAAGAGACATTAATACTCGTAGATGAATGGCAAAGAAAAAAAGGATATCCTTTTAAGCGTATTACTCAGGTTGACATAGGAGTTGCTTGCGATGAAGAATTAAAGGAGTTGTTAAAAAATGCAAATTTTAATGAACTTTTTATTGGGATAGAAACTCCATCCCAGGAAGGACTTAAAGAATGTGGAAAGAAAAAAAATTTAAGCGTAGATTTAGAAGAATCAATAAGTAAAGTGCATAAAAACGGGCAACAGTTGGTAGCCGGTGCTATTATGGGGCTTGATAGCGATCCGATAAATATTGATAAAATAATGGAAGATTTTTTTAAAAAATCAAAAATTCCAGTAATAATGCTTGGTCTTTTATGCGCTTTGCCTGAAACAAAACTTTGGTATAAACTTAAAGCAGAAGGGAGATTGATTGAAGATTTAGTTATAGACAATACAAGCGGAATTACTAATATTATTCCCAAAATGGGTATTGTTAAACTTAGAGATTTATATAAAAAAGTTTTAACTGCCCTATATATAAACAGGCGGAATTATTATCAGCGCGCGACGCGATTTATGCAGGAATGTATTCCATCAGCCAAATCAAGGGTTAGTTGGGATGATATTTTCGCTTTTATAAAAAGTATTTTTAGTATCGGTATTTTTTCTAAATCAAGCCCCTACTATTGGACTCTTTTGTTTAGAACAATATTTACAAACAGAAAAGCATTTCCCATAGCAGTAAAGCTGGCTATTCAGCATGTTCATTTATTAAAATATGCCAAAGGGGTTATTAAAACAATCTAAATATTCTATAGCCGAAGGGATAAAATTCCATTCGGCTTTTTTTACTTTTTAAATAATTAAATATATTGTATAATATATTTAAGAGCATGTACCATGCGATTTATAATAAATAAATAAATTGTTATGTGTTACATGTTTTATGTTTTGTGAATTAATATTTATGTATTTAGAAAAATTGGAAATTCAAGGTTTTAAATCTTTCGCCCATAAGAATTTATTAAAATTCCCGGGCATGCTGGATGAAACCAAAAGGGGGATAACAGCCATCGTCGGGCCTAACGGTTCGGGCAAATCAAATATTGCCGATGCTATCCGCTGGGTTTTGGGCGAACAGAGCATGAAAGTTTTACGCGGCAAAAAAAGCGAAGATATTATATTTTTCGGCTCTTCCAAACTGAATAAATTAGGCATGTCCGAGGTTTCATTATTTTTAAACAATGAAGACCATAAAGCGTCGATTGACTATACCCAGCTGGTTTTAACCAGGCGGGTATACCGCGACGGCTTGAGCGAGTATTCGCTTAATAATAGCCGGGTCAGATTGGCCGATATCCAAATGCTTTTGGCCAAGTCAAAATTCGGCCAAAAAACCTATAGCGTAATCGGGCAAGGTATGGTGGAAGGATTTTTGAATACTTCTTTAGCCGATCGTAAGGAATTTTTTGATGAAGCCACCGGCGTTAAGCAATATCAGATAAAGCGCGATGATTCATTAAATAAATTGCACTCCAGCTATGAAAATTTAAATCAAGTGCAAATGCTACTGACGGAAATCGAACCGCGCTTAAAAAGCTTAACCAGACAGGTAAATAAGCTGAAAAAGAGAGGTGAGATAGAAAGCCAGTTGCAGGAATTACAACTTCAGTATTACGGAAAAATTTGGCATGAACTAAATGATAAATTTACGGAATTGAATAAAAGATTTTTGGAAATAGATAAGATAAAGCTGGAAAAGGATAAAAAACTGGATAATTTAAACAGAAAACTTAATCAATTGGAGGCGCAAAATAAAACTAGCGAAGAATTTTTAAAATGGCAAAATGAATTAATGAATTTGCAGAATGGAAAAGACCAGCTGACAAAGCAATTGGCTAAACTAGATGCCCAATTGGAAATAAAAATGGAAGCCAACGGCCAATTTGACTTATCATGGCTGACTGGTAAAAAGGAAGAATACGAAATTAAAATTAAAACCATAAATAAAGAAATCAATGATTCCGAAATAATTTTAAATCAAGAAACCAACAAGCAAAATGAGTATCGGAGCAAAAAAGAAGCGATAGATAAAGAGATAAATAATTTAAATAAAAATTTTTACAATTATGCGCCTAATTTAGACAAGGTTGAATTTGGCGTATTGGATAAAAAAATTAAAAATATATTAAATAAAATAGATATAATAAACAACGAAAAAAATATCAATAAAATTATAGAGATAAATATTGAAATAAAAAAAGAATTAAAATATATTTTAGAAATATTAAAAAAATATTCCGACAAAGAAAATTTGGATGAGACGCAAGATAATTTTAAAAAATTAATTACCGAGAAAGAAGAGCTTTTAATAAAAATTAATGAGCGCAATGTTTATCTATCAGCTAAGGGAGAAAGGATAAGAATGCTAAAAGAAAAAAAAGATGAATTAAGCCGCGAGTTAGGCAATATAGAAAATAAATTAAAACGGCACGGGAGTGGCTATGCTGCCGGAAGCGCTGGCAAAGATAGGGATAAATTAAAATTAAGCTTAAGTAGGATTGAAGACCAATTTATCGGATTAAAAGAAAAGATCGGCCAGCAGAGCCGGAAAGAAGGAGAGGAAAGGGCATTTTTCTTTGAATTACAGAAGAAAGTGCGAAATCTGCAAAATGAAATTAACAGCCATAATAATAATTTAAATGAAATTAAGGTAAATTCTACCAGATATGAAACAAAATTAGAGGGTTTGGAAGCCGAAATCAGGCATTCTTACGGCTCCCTTAAAAAAATTAAAGCCAATAGAATGGCCGGACAAATAAATGTTGATGAGTTATTTGCAGGAATAAATAATTTAAAAAGACAATTAGACCAGATTGGCGGCATTGATCCGGAAATAGAAAAAGAATATATGGAGACAAAAGAGCGCTTTGATTTTCTTTCCGGCCAAGTTAATGATTTAGCCTCAGCTATTTCTTCTTTGGAAAAAATAATTAAAGATTTAGACTTAATTATAAAGGAGAGATTTGACAAGGAATTTGAGCTGATCCAAGAAAAATTTGAAGAATATTTTAAAATTCTATTTGACGGCGGCAATGCTAAAGTAATAAAGGTTTTAGCCGAAGAGGAAGATGATTCGGCAATTACATCATCAGAGTTTTTAACTGGCAAAAAGGACCAGGGGCAGACCGTTGAGCAAAGTTTGGAGAAAGCGGTTGGAGAAAATAACGCAAAAGCTGATGATATAGGCATTAAAAAAATTAAATTTTTACAAAAACACAATGCTACCGGTTTGGCCGGGATTGAAATTAAAGCTACGCCTCCGGGCAAGAAAATAAAAAATATTTCCATGCTTTCCGGAGGAGAAAGGGCTTTAACTGCCATTGCTTTAATTTGTGCTATTATTAGCGCTAATCCTTCGCCATTTGTGGTATTGGACGAAGTAGACGCGGCGCTTGACGAAGCTAATTCCGAGCGGCTGGCAAGGATTTTAGAAGATCTTTCCCATAAGACTCAATTTATCGTTATTACCCATAATCGGGCCACGATGCGCCGCGCTAATATTTTATACGGAGTAACCATGCAGGACAACGGCATATCAAAGTTAATATCCATCAAGCTGGATGAAGCAGGAGAGAAAAAAGAAGTAAGAAGCAAATGGTTATAATTTATCTAACTTTGTCATTACTGGCTTTGACCCGCATACTGCCGTCCCGTTTCGCCATAGCTTTAGCGATATGTATTTAATCCATTAGTGTTATATTAATCACAGTCCCCATCACCCGCTATGATTTTTTATTAAAGATTTGAGGGAAGTATGGTAAAATTAAGGCATGAAGAAATATATTATATATGTAATTATTATATTTATTATTTTGATTGTATTTTTTTTATGGTATGTAAATAGAGATATTGAAGGCCTAGAAGTAAAAAACGATAATAAGGATTCAGAAGAAATAGATACAATTAATTGGCAGACTTACAGCAACGAAGAATATAAATTTGAATTATTGTACCCAGATTATTTATCAGAAATAATAAATAATAGTAATCAATTCCACGCAAAATCAGATAAATATGATTGGTTTGATGTTGAAATTATTAACTCGCCACTGAATGGATATAAATATATAAATCAATCAGGCTCTTTTGTCTTTCAATATGATTCAAACTCTAAAAAATGGGTTTCAATTCCAGCTGATATCCCAGAAGGTTTAGCACCTAAAAAATATCAAAATAATAATTTTTTAATATATTATGTTATGATCGCTGACGGTGGCGGGCAAGGAGAAACCGCATATATAGAAAGTCCGTCAAATGATTTTATTATAAAAATGCAATTAAGCAGAAATATCACCGCAGAGCATTATAGTAATAAAGACGAGTTTTTTAAAATATTAGATGATTTTAATTTTTATTAAATATTAAAAAATTTTTTAAAATAAATAATTGGAAATAAATTATTTATGAATAAAAAAATAATTAAAAGTTTTATTATAATCTTTATAATAATATTTATTATATTTATTTTCTCAACTATAATATATTATATTATTATAAAAGATGAAAATAGATATTACGGCATAATAACCATGGAATACTGTGGAGAAATAGGAGGTAATCTATTTGAGCAGGAAAAAGGATGTCCGCAAGGCAAAAGAGAAATAGCTGAAATTAATTATCATAAATATAATATATGGACAGCGTTTATCTGCTGTAAATAATTTATTATAAAAAATAATAAACATAATCCTATTTTTTTGGATTTTCCTCCATATTAACGGGATAAAAGAGAGTTGGTATTTATATCAGCTCTATTTTTTATTTACCAAAATGACACAATAAGGTAAAATGTTGATATTAGTCATCTGAAATAAATTATTAATAATTTTGAATGTGCGGATAAAAACGAGATTCTTCATTACGCTTCGCTTCATTCAGAATGACAAAAAAGAAAAATGAGTTCAAAAATATTATCTGCCGCCGTAGTTGGCTTGGAAGCGGAAATAGTGGAGGTGGAAGCGGATACTTCCAGCGGCCCTTTGGGCACTTTTACCATCGTGGGTTTGCCCGACATAGCCGTGCAGGAATCAAAAGAAAGAGTAAGGAGCGCTATAAAAAATTCTGGATTTAATTTTCCTAAATTAAAAACTACTATAAATCTGGCGCCGGCCGATTTAAAAAAGCAGGGACCCAGCTATGATCTGCCGATTGCCGTCAGCATACTTGCGACCACTTACAAAATAAACATTATTACTTCAACCGAGAATATGTTGTTTGTGGGCGAATTAGCCTTAAACGGACGTTTGCGGTCGGTTAATGGAATCTTGTCCATAGCTTTGGCCGCTAAAAATAAAGGCATCAAAACACTATTCGTTCCGGCGGTTAATGCCAAGGAAGCAAAATTAGTGGAGAATTTGGAAGTTATCGGCGTAAATAATTTAGTTGAATTAACCGAGCATTTGACAGGCAGAAAATTAATTGAGCCGGCCAAAGCAAATAAATTTAATTTTAGCAATAAAAAGATACTTTTGGATATGGCCCATATTAAAGGTCAGGAGCACGTAAAAAGAGCCCTAGAAATTACCGCCGCCGGCTCTCATAATATCCTTATGAGCGGACCGCCAGGATCAGGCAAAACTTTATTAGCCCGCACTATTCCTTCCATACTGCCTGATTTAACCTTAGAAGAAGCCCTTGAATTGACAAAAATATATAGCGTGGCCAATGAATTGCCCGCTGACGAAGCTTTAATGACCAGCCGGCCTTTCCGGTCGCCTCATCATACCGCTTCCGGAGTATCCTTGGTGGGAGGCGGCACCTGGCCGAAACCGGGAGAAATATCATTAGCCCATCGGGGAATATTATTTTTAGATGAATTTGCGGAATTTCCGCGCCAAGTTTTAGAAAATTTGCGCCAGCCCATGGAAGACGGGTTGATTAATATCAGCCGGGCCGCCGGCAGTTTATGCTTTCCGGCTAAATTTGTTTTAGCCGCTTCTATGAATCCCTGCCCTTGCGGTTTCAACAGCGATAAAGAAAAAAATTGCCTTTGTTCGCCGTCGCAGCTGATTAATTATAATAAAAAGATATCCGGACCGATAATCGACCGGATAGATTTATTCGTTGAAGTACCGAGGATTAATTTTGATAAATTAATTTCCAATTTGCCCAGCGAGCCGTCAAAAGCCGTAAAAGCCAGAGTGGAAAAAGCCAGAGCTATCCAAAAAGAGAGATTTAAAGATACTGCTTTTATAACGAATTCGGAAATGACTTCGGAAGCGGTTAAGCAATTTTGCGAGCTTAATAATGAATCAAAAAATATTCTTCGCCAAGCTGTAACCCAAATGCATTTATCAGCTCGCGGTTATTTTCGCATTATTAAAGTTGCCCGCACTATTGCCGATTTAATGAATGAAAAAATAATTTTACCGGTTCATTTAGCTGAAGCCCTGCAATATAGGCATAAGGAAAATTAGAAGTGAATAAGTTCAGACACATATTGGACTGCGAAGCAGGCCAATATGCAAACAATTTACACGC
>PETS01000052.1 GCA_002781265.1 Candidatus Falkowbacteria bacterium CG02_land_8_20_14_3_00_36_14
ATAATATTAATTATCCACAGAAGGTAGCTTTGACTCTGCAACAGTACAATATTTGTAATTAGTTTAATTTTATATTATTATATAATTATAGTATAAAATTATGGATAATAAGAATAATATAGATAAAAACAGCCCATTTGCTGAAGTTGATATTAAAAAATATAAAGATCCGGAAGGGCTGACAATTAATAAATTAAAATTTGGTTTTTGGTTTGTAAAAAACAAAAGATATTTTCGCTTATTTTTTATTATTTTTTTAATAACTGTATCAGCTGTTTCCTGGACATATTCTATTTATGGTTTTACTTATTATTTATTAAAAGGCATGGAAGAGGATAATAAGATAATAACGAATCTTGCTCAAATTAATATTTTTAACAGCGATTTTATCAATCGCCTAAAACCGGTAAATTTACAGATTCTGCCGGTGAAAGTATTAGACCTTTATAATGGCAAGTATGATTTAGCCGTTAAGGTTAATAATTTAAATCCCAAGCATTGGGCGGAAATTGAATATAGTTTTTTAACAAGCGCTGAGGAAGTCGGCCGCGGCAATAATTTTATATTGCCGGCAGAATCAAAGTATTTTTTGTCTTTGTCCCAAGCACTGAAATCCGGCGATACCGGCAATGTTAAATTTAATATTATTAATTTAAGCTGGCATAGATTGGATGCCAGAGAAATGCCTGATTGGAATAAATTCAGGGATGATCATTTGAATGGCATGACAATTGATAATGAAAAATTCATTCCGGCAACGGATGATAATCTCTTTAATAAGGCAAAAATTAATTATTTTGAATTTGATTTTGCCAATAATACTCCTTATAATTATTGGGATATTGATTTTAATATTATACTTTACCGCCAGGGCGATATCGTGGGGGTCAACAGATATAAATTAGAAGAAGTAATGTCTGAGCAAAAAAAGACTGTGAATATTGGCTGGCTGGGATCTTTCGGATTGGTCAACAGTACAGAAGTTATACCGGAGGTTAATATTATGAAAGACGATATTTATATAAAATATGAAGGCGAGCCGATTATGGAAAATAGGTAGCAGTCCCAAAAAATAAACCTGTATCATGAATTGAATTTAATCAGATGCTTAAAAAAATTATATTATATTTAAAAAATCTTGATTGGATATTATTTTTTTCAATTTTATTATTAGTAAGTTTCGGACTGATAGAAATATATAGCGTCGCCTTAGGGCAAGGCGCTACCGATTTGCTTAATTTTAAAAAGCAGATTTTTTTTATTATAATCGGCTTTATATTATTTTTTGTTTTTACTTTTTGGGATTACCATAATTTATTCAGTTTCAGCAATTATTTTTTTATTTTAGGGATATTAATCCTTTTATTTGTTTTATTTTTTGGCGTATCTGTCCGGGGGACGCGCGGATGGTTTTATATCGGCAGTTTCGGCCTGCAACCGGTTGAATTTGTTAAAATAATATTGATTTTGTTTATTGCCCGTTATTTTTCCAGCGTCTCATTAAAATTAGGATCAATCAAGCATATTTTTTTTACCGGTCTGGCGGCATTTATTTTTATTATTTTAGTTTTATTTCAGCCTGATTTTGGATCAGCTTTAATATTATTATTAGCCTGGCTGGCAATGATAGCTGAGGTTGGGTTTAAAAAAAGATATATTATTGCCATATTGCTCATTATGTCAATTTTAGTAGCCGGCGCCTGGATGTTTTATTTTAAGCCCTATCAGAAAGAAAGAATAATTACGTTCATAAATCCATCATCCGATCCTTTGGACCGGGGTTATAATTCTACTCAGGCAATTATTGCCATTGGTTCAGGCGGATTTATGGGCAGAGGCATCGGTTTCGGATCGCAATCTCAGCTGAAATTTCTTCCCGAAAGCCAAACTGATTTCATTTTTGCCGTCATTGCCGAAGAATTGGGATTTTTTGGGGTAATTTTAGTAATTTTATTATTTATAATATTTTTCTATAGAAGCTTGGTTAATTTAAAGAAAATTAAGAATGATTTTGGGGCATTTTTTATTTTAGGGGCCATTAACTTGATTTTTATTCAAATGTTTATTAATATAGGAATGAACCTGGGCCTATTGCCGGTTATTGGCATATCACTGCCATTTTTAAGTTATGGCGGATCGGCTATGCTATCAGTATTTATACTGGCCGGGATAATGGAAAGTATCATAATCAGGTCAAAAATAAATTATTAAGCGACAAGCCTATTATTTATTAAATAAAAATATATAAAATTATGGAAAAAGATTTAAAATTAGTAGCTAAAACCCGTGATCCAAAATTAAAAAATCTTAAAACATTAAGATCTAAAAATTTTATTACGGTTAATTTATACGGCCCGGGAGCGAAAAACCGAAATTTAATCATAAATAAAGCTGATTTTGAAAAAATCTTTAAAAAAGCAGGCGAATCTTCATTGATTAATTTAGAAATTGACGGCAAAAAATCAATTAAAACTATCGTTAAAGAGGTGCAGCGAAATCCGATAAAAGGGAATTATTTAAATGTTGATTTATATTTAGTGGATATGAATAAAAAAATTAGCACAGAAATACCATTGAATTACATTGGCGAGTCAAAGGCGGTAAAAGAATTGGGAGCGATATTAGTAAAAAATATGGACCATATTAAAGTTGAATGTTTGCCTGGAGATTTAGTGGAAAAAATAGATGTTGAGCTTACTTCTTTAATTAATTTAAATGATTTTATTAAAATAGAAGAAATTAATTTGCCGGCGGGTATAAGCTATATGGGGCATAAAAATGATATATTAGCGAGTGTAATTCAGCCTAAAGAAGAAAAAGAAGAAGCGCCGGCGGAGGCAATAGCAGAGGAAGAAAAGAAAGATGAAGCCGCAGAAGCAGAAGGAGAGGGAGAGAAGCAGGCAGACGAAGAAAAAGAAGCTGCCAATCAAGAAAAAAAATAAAATAAACAAAAAATGGAAAAAAAAGATAAAATTGAAAATAATATCATCCAAAAAAAACAATTCTGGATTATTACCAGTTTTGTTTTTTTATGTCTGGTAATAGTTTTGTCAATTATTATTTTTTATCTTAAGTATGATTATTTCAACAAGCCGGTAATAATTGACACGCCGGCGGAAAACATAAAAAAAAGCGCGGATAATATAAATACATGCCTGGATTGCGTTCGCAGGCAATTAGACGGGGTTTATGTGCCGGCCGGAGAAGCTAATTTGCCTTTATACGCGGTAATGATAGAAAATCAAATTGATGCCAGGCCACAGTCCGGCATCGCACAGGCGATTTTAGTCTTTGAAGCCGAAGCGGAAGGGGGTATAACTAGGTTTTTAGCAGTTTTTGACTCGCTAGAAAAAATAGACGAGATTGGCCCGGTAAGGAGCGTTCGTCCTTATTTTATTGATTGGGCGAATGAATTAGCAGCGCTTTTAGTTCATGTTGGCGGTAGCCCGGAAGCATTGGTAAAAATTTCCCAAGAAAATATTTTTGATATTAATGAGTTTTATAATGGAAAATATTTTTGGAGAAAAAAAACAAATTCTGCTCCCCACAATGTTTATACAAATACAGCTAATATAAAAGAATTTATCGGCATCTCCCAAAAAGACGGGCCGAATTTTTTCAGCTGGCAATTTAAAAATGATCTTAGCCCGGAAGCCAGGCCGAATATAAATGAAATAAAAATTTTTTATAAATCATATTATAATGTAGTATGGAAATATAACCAGGAGAGCAATGATTACGCCCGTTATTTAGATGGACAAGTCCATGCTGATATATCAGGCGAAGCCATAAAAGCCAAAAATGTTATTATTAAAGTTGTTAAAGCCGAGGTGCTTGATGATGAATTAAGGCTGAGAATGGAAAATATTGGCGAAGGGAAATCAATAATATGCTTGGATGGGGCATGCCAAGAAGGAGTTTGGCGCAAAAAAAATAATTTCGGCCGAACTCGTTTTTTTGATAAAAATAATGAAGAAATAATATTTAATGCCGGCCATACCTGGGTAGAAATTGCTCGGCCGGAGATAAAAGTGGAATATTAATATTTTAAAATTCTATAATAATTAATCTATCAAGGCCGCGGAGGTCTTTTTTTATTTGCAGATTAATTTGGGGGATCTTTTTTTTAATTATAGTTTTTATTTTTTTTAATTGTCCGGAATCTATTTCACAAAGCAAGGATAAACGAAGATTTTTGTTTATCCGGCGTAGAAATTTAATTTGCTTAAAAAGTTTTTTGTAATATTTCAAGCCGTCTTGACCGGCCAGCAAGGCAATTTTCGGTTCTGATTGGATTGAGGGCGCTTTCTTAAATTGGCTATAGGTAAGATAGGGGAGATTAGCGGTAATAATTAGATGCAGATTGGAATTTTTAAGCGGGTTAAGATATCGGACATGATCAATAATAGGCTCTAGCAAATTGCCTTTAAGAAATTTTATTTTTGTATTTAATTTATGTAAAGTAGCATTTTTTTTAGCAATAGCTAAAGCCGGTAAAGATATATCAATAGCATACATTTTTTTTATTTTAGTAAAATATTTTATTGGTGATTTATGATAAATATAATCAGCCAAGGCTATTATTATGCATCCAGAACCGGTGCCCATGTCTATTAATGCTGTGTTTTTATAGGTTTCTTTATTATTAAGAATATTTATGGCATTATCTACCATTAATTCTGTTTCCGGGCGGGGGATTAAAGTATTTTTATTAACAAAAAAATTTAGTCCGTAAAATTCTTTTTTGCCGTTCAAATAGGCATAGGGCTCATTATTCACCCTTCTTTTTATTAATAAATTAATTTTGGACGATTGATATTCAGATAAGGTATATTCAGGATGGGATATGACAAAAGATCGGCCTTTTTTTATAACTAAAGCGATTATCAGATCCAAATCATCAGCATTCAGTTTTTTGAGGTATGTTTTTTTTAATTTTTCTATGTTTGACATTCTAAATATTTTGGTGTATAAGTAATCATTAGACAAGTCTATTATGTTATTTTGAAAATATTATATATTAAATTTATATATCCGAATAAAGGAGAAGATATGGCAAAGGATAAAATAATATATGGCGGCGCTGTTGATTCTGTGCCAAATAAATTAAATGAATTTTTAAATAAAAATAAAATTACTATTGAAAAGTTAAATATTAGCAAAGAAAGAGAAGGTATTGGTATAAAATTTTATTTTAACAGAATTATTTGCAACCAATGTATTATTTTATTTATTAAGGTATATTCTGAGCTATGCGGGCTCAAGGTTGAAGAAGATTTATTTGCGTTATCTTCCCATAAAGGTAATGAATATTTCCCTGGCTATATTATATATTCCGATCCAATAAATCCGCAATTAGATATTTTGGTAACATTTACAAATACAACTAGAATAAAAATTAAAAAGAAAAAGAGAAAAGTTTATATTAAATATAATATATATTATTAGAGGGTGCTTTGATCCACCCTTTTTTATTTGAAATTATTTAAAATAATATCCAATTTGCCGTCCAAAATAACATTAATATTGCTCCATGATTTTTTCAGGCGATGGTCGGTGATGCGATCTTGGGGAAAATTATAAGTTCTGATTTTTTCACTGCGATCGCCGGTGCCGATCTGCTGTTTGCGTTCAGCGGAATCTTTTTTTTGTTTTTCTTCTTCTATCCGCGTAGCTAATCTTGATCTTATAATCTGCATGGCCATAGCCTTGTTTTGATGCTGTGATTTTTCATTTTGGCAGCTTACAACCAATCCACTCGGCTGATGGGTAATGCGCACCGCCGAATTAGTCGTATTGACGCTTTGTCCGCCCGGGCCAGAAGAGGCGAAAGTGTCAATGCGCAGATCTTCTTGGTTTATTTTTAATTCTACTTCTTCAGTTTCGGGCAAAACCGCCACTGTAGCGGTGGAAGTATGGACGCGGCCTTGTTTCTCCGTTTCCGGCACTCTCTGCACCCGGTGCGTGCCTCCTTCGTATTTTAAATAACCGTAAGCGTTCTCGCCTTTGACTGAAAAAATAATTTCCTTAAATCCGCCGATGCCTATTTGATTTGAATTTAATATTTCAATCTGCCAATTATTATTAGTGGCAAAATGAGAATACATTTTGAATAAATTAGCGGCAAAAAGAGACGACTCGTCTCCACCGGTGCCGGCGCGTATTTCCATAATAACGTTCTTTTTATCCAATGGATTTTTAGGATTTATCTCTTTTTTGATATTTATTTTTAATTCTTCAGCTTTAGGATTAAGAATAGTTAATTCATCTTTTGCCAAAGCCAGCAGTTCCTGATCTTTTTCATCTTTAATAATTTCATTATTTTGGCGTATATTATTTTCTATTTTTTCCAATTCTAAAATCATCCCAATTATTGTCTTAAGGCCTCTATGCTGGCGCATTATTTCGGTTAATTTTTGGGCATTTTTTAATATTTCCGGATCTGATAATATTTTTTCTATATCAGCAAATTTTTTCTTAATTTCTTCATACATAATATTTTTAATATATTTATTATAAATAATATAGTTTCACCCTGCGGTTTCTGCCACAGGGAACCGCTTAGGAAGGTTTGGAAACCTTAGGTTTCCAAGTAAATAAAATTATTCCTTAATTCGCCCTGCGCTCTTGGCGCAGGGGAATAAACTATTTTAGTTTTAACATTTTATTAACAAATAAGCAAAATTCGCTTAATTTTTATGATTAGCAATCATAAAACGGCTTTTTATTTTATCTAGTATAAATTATACCACATAAAATAATAAGCCGTTTTTAAAACAGTTATTTTTTCGCAATTGATTTTTTAACAGTAGCGGTTTTTTTAGCTCGGACTGCTCTTTTGGCTTTTTTGCCTTTTCGTATTTTTGAGATTTGTTTTTGAGCGCTTACTTTAGCTTGGAATTTTTCTACCCGCCGGGCGCTGTCAACTAATTTTTGCTTGCCGGTATAAAAAGGATGGCAAGCCGAACATAGCTCAACTTTTAATTCCGGCTTGGTTGAACCGGCGATAAAACTATTACCGCAAGCGCAAATAACCTTTGCTTTTTCATAATAGGTCGGATGAATGTCTTTTTTCATATAAATTTGTGTTTTTAAATTATATTTTTTTAAACATATTTTATAATATACTTTTGGGCTTAAATTGTCAAGCATGATTTAGTATTATGTAAAGGCTATTTAGAAATGTCATACCATTGGGCAAAGTAGAAATGTCA
>PETS01000060.1 GCA_002781265.1 Candidatus Falkowbacteria bacterium CG02_land_8_20_14_3_00_36_14
GTCTACATTATTTTTATCTTTAAATAATATTAATTATCCACAGAAGGTAGCTTTGACTCTGCAACAGTACAAAAATTGACATTTTATTAATTTATTGATAAATTAACATATTATTATAAACGCTCTTTTCACATTTTATTGGAGGATATAGAGATGAAAAAATATTTTTTTGTTAGCATTTTACTGCTCTTTTGCATAAGCGCGATTGGCATAGCTTATCATGGCCTTATATTGAGAAACGATTTGCAGAAAAATATTGCCAAACTTGAAAAAAGCATAAAAATTGCTGAAAAAGACACGCCGAATGCGATTTTATCGTACTATGAAATAGAATTAAACAATTTAGAAATAAAATCATATTCATTGACAATCGCCATAAATCTAAAAATACAAAACTTGTCAGATATAAGATTTGTAAAAAATATTTCAGCTGAAGAAAAAAAATCAATCAGGCAGAGTATTGATGATTTATGCCTAACTATAAATAAGCTCCTGCGGAAATATCAATCAAAAGTAATACTGGCTAGGCATAATTTTAACAGTAATAATATAATAGAGGTAGAAAAAAATATTGCGCAAGCAAATATGATTTTATTTAAACTGATTGAAGCTGATGATTTTATTTCCGGGGAATTAGGGCTAGCAGTTTCAATAGACCAATATGCCATGAACTTAAAATCTTTTTTAAAGAAACTTTCTTGAATAATTTGTATAAGGGGGAAAACTATGAATGAAAAAGATGAATATATTGAATTAACGCCGGGATATATAGTTAGAAAAGACTGTGTTCTTTTTTTAAAAAATATATTTGTTCATCCTGATCCATGCTGGATTTTGTTTACCAAAATAGATTACTTGTCTTCCGATGAAGAGGAAATTGAAGAAAAGGAAAGATTAAATGGTTTAGTTCTGATGAAAAATAACGGTGTTTTGATTTTTTCATCAGAAGAATCAGCCAATAAACAAAAGGATATCTTAGCTAGTCTATATGATATAAACACAGAAAATATGAAACCTTTGCAATTATCTTGGAATTATCTTGTTAATGCAAATAAATACGGACTTTGCCATGCATTAATTATTCAAGACGATGGAAATTCAATAATATTACCGCTTATAAAAGAGATTTAAAAAAAAATTATAAAATATATCAAGCCGAACGAATTTGTTCGGCTTTTTTCTTTTTATATTATATGATAAGTTGTAAATATGATTATATTAGGCATAGAAACAAGTTGTGATGAGACGGCGGCGGCGGTTGTTAGGGTTGAAAATGAAAAAATAGAGGTTTTATCTAATATAGTTTCATCGCAGATTAATCTTCATAAAAAATATGGCGGAGTAGTGCCGGAAGTAGCGGCGCGCGAACATGTTCTGAATATTCTGCCGGTGGTAAATGAGGCGCTAAAGAAAGCGGGGATTAAACGTGAAAATCTTTTTCTGACAAAACCTCACCCTAACCCCCTGCCTTGCCGGCAGGCAAGTCTCCTTATTAAGGAGAGGGGATATAAAAAAGAAGAAGCCGGTAAAAAAATAGATTTAATAGCGGTTACAACAGGCCCTGGATTAATTACCTC
>PETS01000119.1 GCA_002781265.1 Candidatus Falkowbacteria bacterium CG02_land_8_20_14_3_00_36_14
AGGAAAAAATCACCGACTTTGAGCAAAAAGGATTGTCTTGGCTCGAACCGGCTCGTGAGTTTGTTTTATCCCTTAACCGAGCCACAAAATTGGTAGAAACGGAAAACAAGGAAGAAATGACAACATTTCTTAAAAACATCGGCTCGAACCATATTTTACGAAATCGCCAACTAATTTTTTCGCCCAAAATCCCTTACAATTTAATCGCCGAGCGAAGCGAGGCGAACCGCAACTGCTTGCAAATTCCTTACTGGTGGTCCAGGTGAGACTCGAACTCACATGCCTTGCGGCACGACATTTTAAGTGTCGCGTGTATACCAATTCCACCACTGGACCTTATTTTTTTCTATTCCTGCCTCTATGCGTCGGCTCTAAGCTATGGCAATTAGGACAAAGTATTCGTAAATTATTAATTCTATTATCCCGACTATCGCCATTTATATGGTCTAGCTCCAAAGGAAGCCGTCCGTCTTTACTTTTTTTATTCCATCCGCATTTTTCACATTTTGGTTTTTTCAAACCTGCGGAAAAAAGGCGTTTTTTTAATTTATAACTCTGAAATTCACTTTTTTCAACCAATATTTTTCCCAATGGTATTCTAGGCGAATCCAAACCGCTTAATCCCTTTTTCCATCCTTTGCCTTTTAAATGGCTAATATTTATATTGTAAAATTTTAAATATTTATTTATTTGATTATAATTTCCACCAGCCGGTATTAATCCAAGTATTCCGATTATTTGCCTAATGCTTCTTGATTTTTTGGCAGCGATTTTTAATTGTTTTTCCGACCAATTTCTTTTTCTCATATAATAATTTTACCATAATGGTATAGCTGTTGCAAGACACCCGCACACATATTCCTTTTTACAATAAAAAAAGCCCTTTAAAAGCTTTAAAAATATTATAACCAATATTTTTATTTTTGGCAAGATTTCTTATATATAAAAAATAATAATGAAATTATTATTCATTTTTTATTCCCTTTTAATAGCTTAATCTAAAATCCAATAATATTATTTGCCTATTTTTTTCTTGCGGCATACGCAACCGCCGGCGCCTAAAATTATCAATATAGCCAGAATGGTTATGGCTATATTTCCCCAGGAAGGGGCCAGCCAGGCCAAAACTATGATAGCTAGTGCCATAATAGCCCGGCAGTAGCAAAAGCCCGAATGGAAACAACAGGCATCGCCTCTTTCCCCGGCGCTTTGAGGATTGTTTGGAATTTGGTTTTCCATAAAATTTTTTTGTGGATTGGCAAATCCACTTAGTTTAATATTATTAAATCCCGTAAAGCTTTTGAATGCCGGCAATATCAGCCGGCTCCAGAGATCTTTTCTCTATTTCTCCTTCGCCCGAATATCCATACATAGTAACAGCCGAGCAGTTGCTGGAATATATATCGTCAAGACCAGCGGCATGGCCCAATTCATGGGCGGCTATATTCTCTAAATCCATAAAAATAGGAGCCGAGGTAGCAGTGGCATCCCCCCAAAGGAAGCTGTCGTTAAACAGCATGTCAAATTCAACCAATTGCTTTCCCTGCCGGGTGTACCAGATGGATGTGACGCCGATGACGTTCGGGTCCGGATAATTCCCGAAGGCAAGGGCGTTTTCAAAATTCTGCACTCCGTACACGGCGCCGGTATCCAAACGGTAGTTGTCGCTAAACAGCTCTGCGGAAGTTTCTCGGTCCCAGGTTTCCGCGGCCGCGGAAATAGCCCCGGCCACAAAACTTTCCGTCAGGCCGTCACCGTTGCTGGAGTTGATAACATAGCTTACCGGCAAGGATTTCCATTTTACCCCCAAGGTTTTATAGCAAGTGTCTCCGCCTGCCGGCTTATTGCCCTGATTGCCGGGGTTATTCGGCTTGGCATAATGGATAAAATCCACTCTTTCCAAATCCCATTCTCCGGCGACGGTTTCCGATATGGCCGGCGATTTTTCCGGCGCGCGGGCGTTATCTTTGGCTTTCTGGCTGTTTGGTATCAGCATGCCGGCGCTAGCGGCGCTGGCAACGATTAAAGCCGCTAAAAGCGAAAAAAAGAATAAATTTAACTTTCTCATAATTTTTATTGTTAATTAATTATTTTAAATTTTTTCTGGCTTGGGCAAGTTCTTTTCGCCTGTCCTCTAAAACATTCGGCATGCTTTCATATTTATTTATTGTGGCCGGATCTTTAAGCCATTTTTCCGCCTCCTCTAATCTTCCTTCGGCCAACGCCTGCTTGAATGTGGTTGAATTATTTATCGGCATTTCGGTTTTTTCTTTGTTATATACCGGCTCTAATCGGCTACCCGCATATTCTCCAAAATATTTTTCATATTTGCCGATCCTGCCTTTTTGGGCATTATATTCCATGGTTTCTTTAATTATTCTCTGCGCCCCTTCTTTATCTCCGTTTTCACAATAAGCCCCCAAAAGCTCTCTTTGCCTGTCTTCCAGCCATTTATCGCCATAGCCTTCTTTACTGCCATAGGCCTCTTTCGTCCATTTTTCTGCTTGAGCCAAATCGCCTCCCGATTCAACTATGTTTTTAAATTCTGCAGTGTTGTTAATCGCCATTTTTTCTTTTTTATTCTCGCCCAATTCTTATTCTGCTTTATTTGCTTCCGACTTAATTTGTTTTGGTTTAAAATTTTCCATGGAAATAAAATTACTTCTATTGATTACCAATATTTATGTAATTTTTCCCGTTTTCTTCATACCTGAAACCCCAATTATAATCGGATAAAAATAAAGAAAAATAATCATTTTTATCATAAGGTCCAAAAATTTCATTATTAATGTTAAAATACGTCTTACCATTATCGCGATATTGGAATCCCCATCTTTTATCTGATAATGCCGGATTTATTCTTTCATAAGGCCCATATTCTCTTCCGTTTATACTTATATACCGCCTATCTTCTTTTACAAAAATAAAATACCAATTATTATTCTTAATATATAAATTTCCGGAATTTTGTCTTATTTTTTCATAAGGGCCATATTGTTTTCCGCTAATAGTAAAATATATTTTATCGTCTTTACTAAAGATATAAGCAAAATCATTATCAGTAACCATACAATTTCCAACGGAATCATAAGGCCCAAATTCATTATTTTTTATTTTTATATAATATTTATCATTTTTTGTATAACTAAAACACCAATTATTATCCGATAATGAAGAGGGCCCAATATATTGATACGGCCCAAATTCATTATAATTTATATTTATAAAATACCTATCACCACTTTTATAAATAAACAAAAAATTATTAATATTATTAATATTTTGGCTAATTAATTGTTCAAAGGGGCCGAATTCTTTGCCTTTTATTAATATATAATGTTTATCATTTTCTACATATTCTATACCCATGCCGTAATGAATATTGGCTGAATTATAGGGACCGAATTGTTTTCCATTATAATTTATATATATTTTATCATTTTTTTTATATATAAATGCAAATTCATTACCCGTTATATTCAGCCCCAAACTGCCGATTTCTACATCATCATAAGGTCCATATATTATATCATTAATATTTACATACTGAGTTTTATTATCATTAGTATAAACAAAACCAAAATTATTGTTATTTATTGTTAATCCTGTAACAAAATTGTACGGACCATAAATTTTATCTTTAATATTAACTAAATATAAATTATTTTGCACTGATTCTATATCTTTAAAATATTCAAATCCCCAATTATTATCAGAGATTTTTAAATCATATATAGACCAATATTCACCATATTTTTTCCCGTTTATTATAATAAAATTATGCGATTTTTTTTCATTATCCTGATTATTATATCTAAATCCCCAGGTTTTATTTTCTAAATAGAATTCCCATAAAGTATCATAGGGCCCATATGATACAACATGGCTTTGTTGAATATTTAATTTTCCTTCTCCGCTAGGATTAAATCCCTTTTTTACCTCCTCGCCATCCGCATATCCGTCATTATCAGAATCAGGGTTTTTTATGTCCGTACCATAATATACTTCTTCTTGATCGGTTAATCCATCATTGTCAGTATCTATAATTTTATTTTCTTGCTTAACATTATTTATTTTTTCATTTGAATCGTTATTTGCTCTAAATATCTTGCTTACGCAACCTGTTAAAATAAAAAATAATAAAAAAATAATTAAAAATATTGCTTTTTTCATATTATTTAATATATTTGCTTTTAAATTATTTATTTTACCCTGCAATTATTAATGACTTTTTGTAACTCCTTTAATGCAACTTCCGCCACCAAAAAACCGGCATATTTTTTTTATCTAATATTAAACACTATTTACTTAATAATAGCATATACCCCAGGTGAAGTAAATGAATAATTATTTTGTATTATCTTTATTCCATTTATATTTCCTGGTGCTTCACCTATATGTTTGGTAATAGTATTTACTACAAATAGAAATTTTTCTAAATTAAATCTATTAGATGAATCTTTTTCGGGATTTTTAAATTTTCCTTTAATTAATTTTATATCTTCCAGATTTTACTAATTTTATACTGTTATAGTCATTTACATATTTAAATTCAAACTTCCAAATTGAATAAATATCTGTCTGATGTTCCTTCTCAAAAAATAAAGAAATGACTTTCTTTTTAGTATGCTCTTGCCATTGTTTATACGGATAATAAAGCTGGCGAATAATTGTGTTTGTTGTTTTAGAATTTTTTGCCTCAACTAAAACTACTTGATTTTTACCTTCATACCCAGCATCGACTTCAGTTTGAACGCTTAAAACTTCAATTTTTTGTTTATTTATCGAAAAGCTAAAATAAGGAGTATACTTTCTTCCTCTAATAGTTAAAACGAGTGATTGGTCTTCCATAAAAGTTCTAATTAGGCTAGAGGCATATGCAAAGTCTATATGTTGCATTTCTGAATCACCAATTTGTGAAGTATCTAAATTAAAATTTAGTTTTGAAGAATAAACAATCTCTTTGCTAGTAATCTTTGGGATATCCACATACCCCTCGCCCTTAATAATATTATAAAATCCATTTTTCACGGGAAGTAAAAATAAACCATTATCTTGGAATATTTTTGGTCTACTCTCTCTTGTATCTTGTTTGCACAATATACGTACTTCTTTTTCCGTGGTTTGCTTAAATTTTTGAACGGACTTTTTTATTTGACTAGCAGAAATCGGAAACGGGGATTTATTAAAATTATGCTTTAAAATATCATAATCCTTAACTATTTTTGCCCAAGATTTACTATTTGCCATAATATTTTAATTTATTATTGATAACTAACACCTCTTTATCATCAAACTTATAATCATAACCCATCAACGCTCTTTGCTCCTTATTTAATATGGTGGTATCAAGCACCACTTCATTTGCACTAAATTCACGTTCAATAATCCTACCGCCGTCTTGTATATAATTTTTTGCAATTTCTCTATCATATGTCCAACTTGAAATCTCTAAACCATTCTCATTAAATTTATTTATCCCTCTAAAAAGCTTAATCTTTTCATCTTTCTTAAATCTTGAAAGAAATTTAATCACTCTTTGTTTCGGAAAACTCCACGGGACATCAAAAGCGGACTGATGAAAATATTTATCAGTCCATGAGGACACATAACTAGGTATTGTTGTTTGTATATTTTTCATTTTTATTATCTCTTTAAATCGTTAAATCTTTTTTTAGATAAATCTAAATATTTTTTTTCTAAATCTATACCGATAAATTTTCTATCATTTAAATTAGCGGCTAGACCGGTTGTTGATGAGCCGGTGAATGGATCAAGAACTATATCGCCTTTATCGGTACTTGCCATTATTATTCTAACTAATAAATCAATCGGTTTTTGGGTTGGGTGCTTGCCGAATTTCTTTTCTTCTTTTTTGGGTGGGTAAATCGCCCAAACACTACGCATTTGCAAGTTCGGCTTTTTTATAAAATCATCCGGCCAATTTCCCTCTTTCATTAATTTATAATTAAATTTATGTTTTCCTTTCTTATCCTTTCTTGCCCAGATTAAAGTTTCGTGAGAAGCGGTAAAAAAACGACAGCTTAAATTCGGTGAAGCGTTTGGTTTAAACCAGGCAATATCATTTAAAATATGGAATTTACTAACCTGCAAAGCAAAGCCGCATTGATAGATTGAATGGTATGTTCCGGAAATCCAAATTGTTCCCCCTGGTTTTAAAACCCGGTGGCATGCTTTTATCCACTCAAGATGAAATTCAAAATCTTTTTTTAATCCGTTTGTCACATCCCATTTACCCTTATTTACGCTTACCATTTTACCGGCATGAACAGTAAAACCGCCGTTAGAGAGAAAATATGGCGGATCGGCAAAAATCATATTGATTGAATTTTCCGGTATTTGTTTTAATAATTCGAGACAATCAGCTTTATACAATACAAAATTATTCTTGCTAAAATAAGGACTTTGCTTTACGGATGATAGTATTTTTTTATTATTTTTCATATCTTTACTATACCATTTTCCACTCTAAATAATCAAATTTATAAAAAATTAAAAAAACACCTCAAAATTTCACCATCCGCCCAAGGAAGATAAGAAGGCCTCTCTTTATAAAAAAGAGGGGGAAAGGGGACAATAAAAAAGCCCTCTAGTCATTTTGACCTTCGGGCTTGTGTGTGGAAAAAAATTACCACGTTAATTCATTAAAAATAGATTCTGCAGAAGCATACATACCGCCTTGCAAAGGATCTTTTCCTTTATTTAATCCTTTGCGTGCCTCCAGCCATCTTCCCATTAATTCGGAATTACCGTTTTCTTTTATAATCTTAACCCCTTTTCCGGCAGGGGTAAATAAGCACAAGGTAGCTATATATTTTTTTATTTACAATCTCCTCAAACATACGCTCTGCTTTTTTTTCGTAAGTTGTTGAAAAATATTTAATTTCCCTATAAATACATTCTCTGCCCTTATTATCTCTGCCTTCGCGAAAACATATTGCCACGAAGGTAAATTTCTTACCCTCATAACTCCCCGTGCCAGTTACGAATCTACCAGCTTTTTTATACATAGCCATACCTCCATTAGTATTAAGTTAATATTAATAGAAATTAATATCTAAAAAGATCAATTTATAAGTATATT
>PETS01000069.1 GCA_002781265.1 Candidatus Falkowbacteria bacterium CG02_land_8_20_14_3_00_36_14
TGAAACCCTGGCTTTGGTACCAGCGGGATGGGGAATAATTAGAAGGGTTGGCAATCACCCTGACGCCGATGGCGTCCGGCGATTTGGCCGAAGCCGGAGGCGGACCGGGACGGAAGTGGATGGAGAAAAACAGCCAGCCGAAAACCAGTGCCAAAAATACCAGTATGGCAATAGAAAACAGAGTGAAGTAGGAAAAAAATAATTTGTTAGGCATGGGTATTCTTTTATTTGTTTTATAGTACATAAATTTTATTTATAAAATTTGTCTAATATTTGTCAAATTAATGGCCTGCCAGTCATATCAAGCGGTTTTTCCAAACCCATAATTTTTAATATGGTAGGAGCAACATCCGATAATATCCCTTGGGGTTGGGTCAAGCTTAAATCGCCGCTGGAAGCGTTAAAACCGCCAAAATTACGGCCTTCAAATTGATTGCTAATTACTATAAACGGAACCGGATTAGAAGAATGCTCTTTATCAATAGTGCCTGTTTGCATATTAAACACCACTTCCGCGTTGCCATGGTCAGCGGTAATTATTAAACAGCCGTCTTTATCTAAAACTTTCTTCAGAATTTTAGCCATACATTTATCAATTATTCCCACCGCTTTAATAGTGGCCGGTAAATTCCCGGTATGGCCCACCATATCCGCGTTGGCGTAATTTACTAAAATAAAATCATATTTATCCGCTTCAATCTCTTCAATTAATTTATTGGTTAATTTTAATGATGACATCTCCGGGCATAAATCATAACTATTAACGCGCGGCGATGGTATTAATTCGTGAGTCTCCCCTTCAAAAATATCTTCGTTTCCGCCGTTAAAAAAATAAGTTACATGCGCGTATTTCTCTGTTTCCGCTATCCTTAGCTGCTTTAAACCGGCCCGGGAAATTATTTCACCCAGCGTATTCTTTATTACTTCGGGCAGAAAGGCCACCTCAACCGGCAAATTTTCGCCATAATCCGAAAAACAGACAAACAATAAATTTTTTATTTGCTGGCCACGGTCAAATTTGTCAAAACTGGGCAAGACAAAAGATCTGGTTATCTGCCTGGCTCTATCCGACCTAAAATTAAAAAATATTACCGCGTCATTATCATTAATAATATTGACTTTATTAATTTTTTTTATTTTTTCCATTACAATCGGAGCAAATTCTTCATCATAAATTTTTTTAGCATAACTGTTCTCAATCGCTTTCACGGGATCAATGCCTATCAGTCCTTGGCCTAAGGCAATAGTCTTGTAAGCTTTGGCAATTCTATCCCAATGATTATCTCTGTCCATAGCGTAAAAACGCCCGGAGATAGTGGCAATTTCACCTGTTTTATACTCAGCAATAAAACGTTCTATATCTTTAATAAAATTAAGGCCGCTGTTATACGGCGTATCTCGGCCATCTAATATGGCATGGATATATACTTGTTTGATATTATATTCTTTGGCTAGGGCAATTAAGGCCTGCAAATGGTCAATGGAAGCATGGACGCCTCCATTGGAAGTTAACCCTAATAAGTGCAGGCACGATTTATTTTTTTTAACATGATTAATCGCTTTAAGCAGAGCTTTGTTTTTATAAAAGCTATTATCACTAATCGCCTTATTGATTCTCGGCAAATCCTGATAATGGATCCTCCCTAGCCCTAAATTAAGATGGCCGACCTCGCTGTTGCCCGACTCTCCCCAGGGGAGGCCAACCGCCTCGCCCGAAGCCCTGATTGTCATAGAAGGATATTTTTTTAATAATTCATTCATGGTTGGAGTATCGGCTTGACTGATGGCATTGCCGCTATAAGGCTGAGCTATCCCCCAGCCGTCTAAAACCACTAAAATAACCGGCTTCGGCCTTTTTAATTTTTTCGTAGAATTGCTGTTCATGTTAACAGAGTAATATAATTATAATAAATTTTCGCTTTTTGTTTATAAAAAAATAAAACAATTATATAAATATAATTAGCTTGTTATTTTGTAAAATTTACTTAATTCTATTTTAAAATAATTGTCAATTATAATTCCGCTTCTATTTCCATCAACCGATTGTATTTGGATAATCTTTCCCCCCGGGAAAGCGAACCTGACTTAATAAAATCCGCTCCGACCGCCACGGCTAAATCAGCTATATAATTATCGCAAGTTTCCCCGCTTCTATGCGATACCATTGTTTTATAATTATGCCTTTGCGCCAATTTAACGCAGGCGATTGTTTCGGTTAAAGTGCCGACCTGATTAGGCTTGATAAGAATGGCATTAGCGACTTTTTCTTTAAATCCTTTGCGCAAACGATCTATATTAGTTACGAATAAATCATCTCCAACCAGAAGCATATCTTTCCCCAGTTCTTCGGTTAATTCACGCCAGCCTTCCCAATCGTCTTCAGCTAAACCGTCTTCAATGGAAATAATCGGAAATTTTCTGAACCATTCATAATAAAGACCGATTAAATTGCTCTTTCGGTAGCTGGATTGGTCTAATTTAAAAATATATTCTCCGGTAGATCTGTCATATAATTCAGATGAGCCGACATCAATACAAATGCCGATATCATTTCCCGGCGCGTATCCGGCCCTGATAATAGCCGCTATTATCAATTCAATGGCTTGAATGCTGGACACAATATCAGGAGCGTAGCCCCCTTCGCTGCCGACATCAGTATCATAATTTGACTCTTTTAATACATAACTCAATTCATGAAAAATTTCCGAGCCCATGCGCAATTTTTCAGAAAAACTTATTTTCTTTAAAGGCATAATCATAAATTCCTGAAAATCCAAAGTGGTATCAGCGTGCTTGCCGCCATTAAAAATATTAAACGATGGCGTAGGCAATTTGAATTTATTGATTGGAAATTTATAAGTTTGGGAAATATATTTGTAAAGCTCCAAATTTTTTGCCAAAGCGCCGGCGCGGGAACATGCTAGTGAAACTGATAATATTGAATTGGCTCCAAGCTTCTTTTTATTTTTAGTGCCATCGAGCTTAATCATTAAATCATCAATTTTTTCCTGCATAGTGATATCTACCCCATTAAGTTTGGGAAAAATTTTAGTATGAATATTATTAATTGCTTTTAACATTCCCATGCCTCTGTATCTTTTTTTGTCGCCATCGCGCAATTCATAAGCTTCATGAATGCCGGTAGAAGTGCCGGCGGGAACGCTAGCTACGGCGCTCAAGCCATTGCCTAAAATAATTTTAGTTTCAATAGTTGGATTTCCCCGCGCATCTAATATTTCCCGAGCTTTGATTTGTTTTATATTTGCCATAATTATCTTAATTAAATTATGAATTGAGATGATAGTAAAATTACTTTTATTTCAACCATCTCTGCAATTATCTCATTATCTTTTTACAATTCCTTTTAATCCTGGCATTTTATTTCCGCTTAAAAAAGCTATCATGGCTCCGCCTCCAGTTGATGCCCAATCTACATATTCAAGCATTTTTGTCATTTTTAAGGCCTCAAGAGTTTCTCCTCCGCCGACTACTCCGAAAGCTTTGCCCGAAGAACGAGACGCAATTACTTGGCCTAAAAACAATGTGCCGTACTTAAAAGAATTATCTTCAAACTTGCCCATGGGGCCGTTCCAAATAATAGTATTGGCTTTTTTAATAAACTTGGCATAAAATTTAATTGTTCTTGGCCCAATATCTAAAATTATATCATTTTTATTTATATGGTTAATACTTTTTACCGTTGAGACGCTGTCCAGCCCTGTTTTAACCACGGCATCTATGGGCAAAAGAATTTTTTTGCGGGTGTAATAATTATGAAAATCAGCAATGCTTCTGGCCAGCTTAATATCTTTTTTATCAACCAGCGACTGTCCGATTTCATAATTTAAGGCAAATAAAAAATTATTTGCCATCGCTCCGCCAATTAATATATGATCCGCTTTCGCGCTCAGTTTTTTTATAAATTGCAATTTTGTCGCCATTTTTAAGCCGCCGATTAAAATTAGCAAAGGTTTTTTAGGATGCAATATTTTATTAAGATTGGTTACCTCGGCCTCTATTAATAATCCGGCATAGGCCGGAAGATATTTTTTTATGGCGCAAACTGAAGCATGGGCCCGATGGCTGACGCCGAATGCATTATTAACGTAAATATCAGCCAAGCGGGATAATCGCCGAGCAAATAATTTATTATTATCCTCTTCGCCTTTATGGAAGCGTAAATTTTCTAATAATAAAATATCTCCTTCTTTCATTTCGTGGATTTTTGACTCTACCGCAAAACCGGTTGCATCGCTGGCAAAATCAACTTGCCTGCCCAATATATCGCTTAATCTTTTAGCCAAAGGGAAAGTAGAATATTTTTCCAATAATTCTTCTTTAGACAATTTATTGATTTCCAATAATGGGCGGCCTAAATGAGTGCCGATAATAATTCGGCATTTATGGCGCAGTAAAAAACGGATTGTCGGTAAACTGGCTACTATTTTAAAATCATCTTTAATTTTTCCGTCTTTTATCGGGACGTTAAAATCAGCTCTGACAAAAACTCTTTTACCCCTTATTTTTTTCGCATCCCTAATGGTTATTATTTTCATTTTTTTTATTACATCTTATAATATATATTATAACATAATTTAATTTAAAATAAAAACCTCCAATTTATTATCAATTGCAGGCAGTAAAATTAAAAAAAATTATGGCGGACAAACTTTGTCAGAACACCCCCGCCAAAGGCGGTGGCTTGATGAGTGGGGTCGCCTAAAAGGCGATCCTTTCCCGTCGTTCTTGTTTAATTTGTTAATTAACTTTGTTTTTTCTTAAAACTTTCCGTCGCTGTCATTGTCGTTTTGTTCCCGAATGTATTTCTTGATTATTTCTTCATCGAATCCGACCGTTGATACTGCGTAACCCCTCTGTCCGAAAACTACACTTTACTGTCATTCCTGTGAAAGCGGGAATCCATAATTTGTCTGATATTAAACCTTTCTGGATTCCCGATCGAGTCGGGAATGACAAAAAAAATAGTTTTCGGACAGTCTGGGATTACCTAATGGTAAAAGTTATTTAACTATCAACTTGCCTAAAATTACTTCAGTCTCTTTTTCTTGATTATTGCGCATATAGGTAATTTTAATTTTCTCGCCTTCTAAATAATTTTGCATAATATCAGCTAAATTATTGTCTTTATTTATTTCAATATTATTAACATAAGTTATTATATCATCTTCTTTTAAACCGGCTGTTCGGGCCGGGCTATTTTTAACAACCGCTATGCCGTTTTTATCTTTATATATTAATGCGCCTTTATTGGCATAATTATTTTCTGTATTATTTTCTTTGGCATTAATTAATTGGGATAAATCAATATAATTAATCCCCAAGCTGGCTCGCCTGATTTCTTTATATTTTAATAAGCTGTTAATAGCTGAAGTAAAATTAGTCATAGAATCAACCTCCCCCAATTCATTGACCAAGCCGATAATATTTCCCGATATGCCAAATAGCACCGAAGAATTAAATTCCTTGCCTAAAACATTCGCTAAATTAATCTTTCTTAAAATTAAATCGCTATTACTGACAATATTTTCTTCGTTTAAATGGGAATTAATTATTGAAGTTAAATAGGCTTGGCTTTTCCAATTAACCGCGATCGCCAACTGCCCATTTTTTGTTTCATCTAAAGCGCCAAAAACTTTAATCGGCAAATCTTTGGCATTAATATGCAAAAAATAAACTTTAGTCAGACCATCATTAATTATTTTATCAATTGAGTTAATTTTTCCATCTCCTGTTATTATTACATATTTATTCAAATCCGCAATATTAAAGCCGGTTAAAATCCAACCATCGCTGGTAATAATTATGCCTTCGGCTATTGGCTTCTTTAAGTCATAATAATTATTTAAATTAAATTTATTATCGCTTACGGCGGAGCTTGGATTTGTAAAATTCTTTTTTTCATAAATCCCCACCAAGCTGCTTTTAGCCGTGTTGATAGTTTCAATAACTTTATCATTTTGCTCTACAATCACTTTTTTAGCTTCTCTGATAACTAAGCTTGAATTGCCATAATAACCGCTGGATAAATCTATCTCACTATTGAATGAGGGATTGTAAATATCCGGCCAAAAATAATTTTTCAATATTAAATCTCCGGCCATTCCTCCGGCCAAACTAAAAAATATTATCATAATAATAAATAGCGGTTTAATCCTATTTAATTTATCTTTTATTTTAAACGGCATAATAAATTTACTTATATATTCTAATTATTTTTTATATTTTATTTTTTGCTTTTAAATTTAAGCTATATCCATCTGGCCGTGGCAATAATTAAAAAAATTATTATCAACCCGAATATCGCATATAATCTTACTATTCTTTTATTTAAACTATTAATAAAAAAAAGCCTTAATAACCTTACTAATACATAATAGCAGACTGTCAAAGCTAATCCAGAAATATTATAATTGAAAGGCAAATAAAAAATACTCCAGGCCAATTCTACCAGTACCAGGCAGCTAATTAATATATATATTATGCCTTTATTTAAGGCAATTTTATCAATTGCCAAAATTTGGTAAAATATTAAGGCCGTAATAAAAAAAATAACAAATATTAGAGGCCAGATCGGCAAATACAAAAATGACTGGAAGGCATAAATAGCGGAAGCCGTATAAAAAAATGTTAAAAAAATTCCATAGGTAAATATATTATTAAAAATATATTCTTCATACAAAACAGGCATAATCAAATAGTAATATAAATATTTTAAATAATAATATATAAAAATAGCATCAAGGATGAATATAATCTGGATAGTATTATGGCTACTTAATATAGACGTATAGGCAATCGAACTAATAAGCAATAAAATTGGTAAAATTATAAAAGACCACTGAGAACTAATCGACTGGCTGGTATTAATAAACCGCCAATAAGCAATAATAATTAACAAGCAGGCTAAAACCAAAACGGCATAAATCATTGATGGCCAAAATAATAAAATTTCAAGTAAAATCAATATAAATATCGGCGCTATTAATATTAAAAGGCGGTTATAAGGCATAATAATTGCTATTAGCTGGCTAGCCAAGTATAATTTTCCTTGATTTTATTGATGAGCTCCTGGCTGGATAATTTATCCTCATTATTATTTGTCTGCAAATATTTTTCCATCATCGTTACTGCTAAAACAAATTTAATATGCAGATCTTTATATTCGCCCGGCACTTTTAAGCTCAAAAGTTGCTCTTTGGTTTGGTTTAACTGCTGCTCTGTCAAATCCGGACTTTTAATTAAATGATTATAATTGTAAAAAATCAACCTGGCCTCGGAGCGATAAGCTAATTTAAGTTGCTCGGTGAAAATATTGCTATTTCCCGAATCGGAAATTTCTGCCTGGTTGGCAATATCGGCTTTATTTATATCTACCCGCGTAATAGTGGCAAATAAATAAAAAATAAATCCTGTAATAATTATAATAAAAAATATTAATATAAATTTATCTTTATTTGACATATTATTTAATGATATTTATGGGAGTGAATCTATAAAATCAAGAATCTTTAATTTATTATATTAAAATCATCATTTGCTCCTGACAATTCTTTCTTTAATTCTAAAAACTTTATTAAATCCAAATTGTCCATATTATTCATCTTTAAATATTTCGGCGAGAAAGTATAAAGGACATCATTAATAAAAAGGCTTCTTTCGACAGTATTGTCATAATATCTAATTCCTCCCCAAGTTTCGCTTTCATTACTGGCTATGCCCCCGTCAGAATGGTCAATTTTTCCTTTTAAGGTAAAGCCATTATCATCAACTTTAAATACGACCGCGCCGCTAAATACGAATTGGCCATAACTATTATTATCCTTTGCCTCCATAATACTGGCGGGAATAACTAAAAGATTTTTTTCCTTTGAAAATAAAAATGCTTTATGGTCGGAGAGGGCTATGGAATCGCTGCCGCTGTCCCCTAATACATATTTATCAATTTCTTTGGGATTGGCTACATCGGCCACGTCAAAAAGAGATAATTTTATACCCTTAGTCGTAACCCCTCCCCATTCATTCTCTGTGGTTTCCTTACCCAAGCCGATTAATTTATGGTCATCATAGGGATGAAGATAATTAGAAAAGCCTGGAATTTTTAACTGGCCTAAAACTTTAGGATTATTCGGATCGGCTAAATCAATAACAAATAAGGGATCTGTTTGTTTAAAAGTCACCATATAGGCCCGATTCTGCATAAATCTGGCAGAATAAATTCTCTCGCCCGGCGCTAATCCTTCCAGCTTGCCGGCCGGCTTTAAATTTTCATCCAATACATATAAATTATTATAAGAATCCTGCTGGCCGCTATCGGTAAATTGCGACCAAGTTCTATTTTTGGTAGTAGCAATGCGAAAAAATCCATTTTGCTCATCCATGGAAAATTGGTTTAATACTTGGCCGGTGACTTCTCCGAATGTTTTATATTCCAAACTGCCGCTATTAATGGCGATCTTATGGATAACCGTTTTTTCAAGCTCTTTAGATATATCCTCGTATTTCTTCTTCATGGCCGCTTCTAATTCTTTTTGCGATTTTTCCTCTTCTTCATTGGTTAATGATTTCTTAAATCTTTCAATGATGGCAAAAATTTTTCCGCTTTTTTCTTCATCTGATAGAATATAATTATCCACCTGCTCAATTTTAGCAATTCTCTCATGGTCTTTGGCGCTTAATCTTGGCAATACAATATCTTTCATCACGGCCATCGCCAACTGAAACTCGCTGATATATTTTGTGTATGTAATATAAATATTATTTTGCGAAACATACATATTCTGGTTGGCTGACATTAAATAGACCTCGCTTTTCATGTCTTGGCCCGCATCCTTCATATTTATGGCGGTGATGGTGGTAAAATTATAATTATCATAAGGAATGTCAAAATAATATACCGGCGGCATAACGCATCCAGCATCAGCGCAGCCGTTTACCACGGTTTTTTCATCGGCTAATACTCTGGGTAAAATCACCTGATCATCAATATAATTATAGGAATAATTAGTAGTTACAAAATAAACCCAGTCCCCGATCATCCGGGAATTATTATAATTGCCTTCAAAATCCAAGTCTTTTATCTGCTTGGGATTGGCTTTATCTTTAATATCAAAAATTTTTAAAAAGGTGAAATTTGATCCTCTCCTGAATGTTTTGTATATTTCCGTATTATATATATTTTGGTTTTCCCCGTAAATAACCAAATAATCGCCGTTAATATAAATATTTTCCGGCCTTGACTTAAAATTTATTTTAGAAATAATATTGGCATTATCAGCCGGATAAGCGTCAATGATAAATAAATCATTATTAGCAACGGCATAAATATATTTGCCATCGGTTTTTATAATATCCGCTTCATCCACGCCCGCGACCTGCACATTGGTCGGCGAATAATCGCTGGGACCGGCATCTGGCTTAGCAGCATCCGATGTGATGCCAGGACCGGCAAGATTAGATATTTCCCTGGATACTTGCGCTCCATCAACTGCTCCCATCGGCAATGCTAAACTTTTCACGCCTCCGCTAAAACCCAGGCCATAGCCCATGCCGGAACTTAAAGGATTAGCTTCTAAAAAATTTTTTAAATCTTCCCAATCAGTAAATTTTTTTATCTGTGTCTGGGCGGCCAGTTGCTGATCCAGCGTTTTATCAATCTGGCTGTTGTCCAAAGGATTTGAATTATTATCTGTGTTTTGCACCGGTTGGACTTTAGGAACGGTTAATTTTTTTAAAGAAATTAATGAGCAGCCGGACAAAAAGAAAACAAATGTTAATAAAATAATAATTAGTTTAAAAGATTGTTTTTTTTTCATAATATTTTGATTTATTTATTATATAATATTTAAAATTTTTATATGCTATATAACTTTTATTCTAATTTAAAATTTTCCGCATCAATTTCCACCCAATTTTCCCCGTCTTCATCCCATTTATAAACATTTAATTTTTGCGATTTTTCATCCTGGCTATAAACATACTGCACGTCGGTTTCCGAACCGATCCGTTTGGAAAAAGTGGTCTTTTTGTCAAGTATTACCGGCTTAGACACATACTCTAATCTAATTTTCCCCAAAGGCCCCTGAAAAACAACATAATCAATGTCAACCCCGCCCTCATCTTCCATATACTCATTGCCCTCATCTTCTATTTTAAAATTATCCTTGATATGCCCCAATATATTTTTCCATTTTTCTTCAGTCATATAAAATTATTATAGCATATTTTAATTATTTATGGCAATAAAAAAACCGAACCTATTTTTAATTTGGTTCGGTTGTAATATTATAGATTGGGATAATACTATTATTTTCTCATGCTAAACTCACAGCCGCAGTAATTCTGCCGGTATAATTTAAATTGGTGGGATATTTTCACGGCTTTTTTATACCCGTCTTTCTTCTTAAAATCCCGGTCCAAATATTTTAGGCCGTATTTTTTTGCCAGCATATTGCCTATTTTAGAAATTTCTTTATAATTTTTATGCGGACTGATGGTTAAGGTGGTGGAAAAATATTTGTATTTTTTTTCTTTGGCATATTTAGCAACAGTATTTAATCTTTCTTTAAAGCATATTTTACACCTGTCCCCGCCTTCATGATCTTTCTCATGCCCCTGTACGGATTCTAGCCAATCCTGATGCTTATAGGCCGCGGTAATAATTGGCAAGCCGATTTTTTTAGCTATTTTTTCAGCTTCTTTTAATCTAATAAGATATTCTTTTTCTGGATAAATATTCGGGTTATAAAAAAATAAAGTTACCCAAAATTCTTTTTTTAAAAGCATGGCCACATACGCGCCGCAGCCGATGCAGCAAACATGCAGAAGCAACTTTGGTTTTTTCTGTTTTTGATAAAAGAGGTAAGCCAAAACTCCGGTGGCAGCGCCAAGTAAATCATAAAATAAATCAATTATTGACGCTTCTCGGCCGCTGACAAAAGATTGATGGATTTCGTCGGTGATACCGTATAAAAAAGAAAATAAAATTATCGCCAAATAGGCTTTCCAATCCTGCAGGCAATAAATCTCATCTTCCAGCCAAGACCTGGCGGCTATTAAAATTAATAACGACAAAACCCCATACAAAAAAATATGAACTAAAATTTGATTATAATTAGTTGTTTGAATAATAAAACTACCGCCCGGCCGGCCGGATAATATAAATATAAAACCCATCCATAAAACAGTCAATAAAATTTTTAATATTTTTCCCAACATGCGATTAATCGTCCCCCTGACAAGGGGGGGATGAGGGTTATTTTGACAAAGCTTCAACTATTTTTTCCCCGAACTTTTTAGCCGAATCCGGACCGTCGGCGGTGATAATATTTTGAAATATTGTTACATCCTCGCCGGTAAAACCGGCTCCGCCGGATTGTAAATCTGCCTTGACTCCCGGCCAAGAAGTAGCTTGTTTGCCGTCTAAAATGCCGGCTTTGGCCAGAATGGCCGGAGCGACGCAAATAGCGGTTGTCAGCTTTTGGGCGTTGTAAAACTTAAGCGCCAGCACCTGCAAGCTTTCATCATCTAATATTTCTTCCATACCGGCTCCGCCCACAAAAACCACGGCGTCATAATCATCAACATTAATATCCCCAGTCGTCAAATTAACATCAACTTCCGTGCCACCTACGCCCCGCGCTTTTATTTTTTGAATGGAAGCGACATCTATAGCCGCACCGGCACTCTCCAAAACCTGCCTGGGCTCCAAATATTCTTCATCCCGAAAATCAACCGGCGCGATCACCATTAATATTTTTTTATTTTTTAAAACCATATTATTTTCTTCCGGCACACTATTATCTTTATAAATAGCATATCCGGATATTATTATTAATAATACTGCTATAATCAAAATTATTTTTTTCATAATACTTGCTTTTTAAATAAATATTTGTTAATTTATAATAAACAACAAATAATGGAGAGCAAAATATGATCATTGCACAATTAAATAACACTTACTATGATATACAAGCAAATTTCAGAGCAGTTTTTTTCTCAAAATGTTTTTTAGTTATAGGTTTTTTAGATGGCATAACTAATTTAAGGAATGTTGAACTGGCAACTTTTATCCACAACATTATTTGAAGTGGTTTATCTATTGCTGTTTTCATGTTTTTATTAACCGGCGACTTAAAAACTATAACACAAAAACAGATTTTAATTCTGCTCCCGCCGTTATTTTATGTTATATCATACGGTTTTATTTATTTTATTTACACTCATTAGCCGGTGTCTACCCTTCTCTAAAAGAAGGGTTTTTTATTTTTATCCCTTCATTATTTTTACAATCGCTTTAACGACGTTTTTATCAGTGAGGTCGGGAAGAATTTTATTTTTTGCCGGCTTAATACTATAAGCAATGGCTATAGCCGCGTCAATTTTAATTTTAGCGGTTATTATTTTGATATTATTATCCAATAATCCCCTAAATAACCCGGGAAAAACTAAGGCGTTGTTAATCTGGTTGGGGAAATCCGACCGGCCGGTACCGACGATTAAAGCGCCGGCATTCAAAGCCGCCGGCGGCATTATTTCCGGAACCGGATTGGCCATGGCAAAAATAATCGGCGCCTTATTCATTGACTTTATCATCTCGGCATCAATCAAATTGCCCTTGGAAACGCCGATAAAAATATCGGCTCCGGCCATGGCTTCTATTAAGCCGCCTTTAATTTTTCTACGGTTTGTTTTTACAGCCAATTCTTTTTTATATTTATTCAATTTTTTCCGGCCTTTATAAATTGTCCCCAAACTGTCAAGCAATATTATATCGCGAAAACCTTGGTTTAATAATATTTTGGCAATGGCCATGCCGGCCGCTCCGGCACCGTTTATAACTACTTTTAATTCTTTCGCAATCTTATTGGTCAAACGGCAAGTATTGATTATGGCCGCCAAGACGATAATAGCCGTGCCGTCTTGGTCATCATGAAAAACCGGGATGCTTAACTCTTTTTCCAAACGCGCCAGTATGGCAAAACAGCGCGGGGCAGAAATGTCTTCTAAATTTATGCCGCCGAAACTCGGCTCAATTAATTTGCAGAAATTCACAATCTCGCCCGCATCCGTCGTATTCAGGCAAAGCGGAAAAGCGTCAATGCCGGCGAATTCCTTAAATATAGCCGCTTTGCCTTCCATCACAGGCATGGCCGCTTCCGGCCCGAGATTGCCCAGTCCTAAAATCGCGGTGCCGTCCGTTATGATTGCCACCTGATTGGCGCGATTGGTTAGCTCCCATGTTAATTTTTTATTTCTGCCGATAGCCGAAGAAACCGCCGCCACGCCCGGCGTATAGGCAAGGGATAAATCATCTTTTGTCTTTAAAGATATTTTTGACTTTATTTCAATCTTGCCTCTTATTTTTTTATGGAGCGCTAATGATTTTTTATTATAATCCATAAAATTAATTTTCAATTTTGTAATTTTCAATTTTAAAACTATCTTTTAATTTCTAACTTTTATAATTTTGTCATGCCGGCCCTCGATCCCGGCATCCAGTTTTCAAATATATGAACGCAAAATTAATAATTATTTTCCAAATTCATACTCTCTTGAAAACTTCTTTTTATTTTCACATTCCGGTGGCTCCCTCCTGGATCCGTGTCAAGCACGGGATGACAGAAGAAATTGCCATCCAATGACATTTTCTTTATTTTAAATACTTCCTCCCCTGTAGCTCCTTCGGCAAGTACTCCTGCTTTTCTTTGTAGTTATAATCCGGCGAGTATTTATAATCTTTCCCGTAATTTAAATCTTTCATTAATTTTGTCGGCGCGTTCCTGATATGAAGCGGCACGGGCAAATTGCCGTATTCGGCCACATCCGCGGCTGCTTGATTATACGCACAGTACAAGCCATTGGACTTCTTGCACTTGGCCATATAAACAACTACCTGCGCCAAAATTACATTGCATTCTGGCATTCCTAAAAAAGAACAGGCATTAAAAGCGGCCACGGCCTGCTCCAGCGCGCGCGAATTGGCCAGCCCGATATCTTCGGATGCGAAACGGATAATCCGCCTAGCAATATATAAAGGATCTTCCCCGCCGGCAAGCATCCGCGCCAGCCAATATAGAGCCGCATTGACGTCGGAACCGCGCATGGATTTGTGCAAAGCGGAAATTATATTATAATGCTCTTCGCCGTTTTTATCATACAATAAATGCGATTTTTGGAAAGCTTCCTTGATAATTTTCTCATTGATATCGCGGCTCTGGGCGCCAGCGTATTCTAAAATATTCAAAGCTACCCGGCCGTCGCCATTGCTCATTCGCGCCAAAACATTAATAGCGCCATTATTAATTTTAATTTTCTGTTTTCCCAGCCCTTTGTCTTTGTCGCTGATGGCTCTTTTGATTATTTTTTTAAGGTGGCCAACATCCAACTGCTTCAAGACAAAAACCCGGCAGCGTGAAAGCAAAGCGCCCCGCACCTCAAAACTCGGATTCTCGGTAGTAGCCCCGATAAGAATTATCATGCCTTGCTCAATATGGGGAAGCAAAGCGTCCTGCTGGGCTTTATTCCACCGGTGGATTTCATCAAGAAATAATATTGTTTTTCTGCCCAGCCTTTTATTCTCTTCCGCCCTGGTTATGATGGCGCGCAAATCCTTGACTCCGCTGGTGACGGCGCTGATCTGGATAAAATCCGATTTTGTCTTCTGAGCGATAATATAAGCCAAAGTTGTCTTGCCGCTTCCCGGCGGTCCCCAAAAAATTATTGAAGGCAGATTATCGGATTCAATGGCCTGGCGCAGTAATTTGCCTTCTCCGACAATTTCTTCCTGCCCCAAAAATTCTTCTAGCTTGTCCGGCCTCATCTTATCAGCCAGCAGATTATTATTTGTTTTAATTGCCATATTATTATGCATAAATATTAGCAGGATAATTAATAAATTACAAATAAAAACCCTCTGGATCAACAGAAGGTTATAATTTGGATAAATTACAAAGAAATTTATATTCTGGGTGTTATTTCCCCGAAAATATTTTCTCTACATGGCAAAGCCAATCTACAACATACAAAAATTTCCTTCCTATATGTTTAATTTCACTTTTTACTCCGTATTGATCATATATTATATTTATAGGATACCTTTCTCCAACCATTCCATTTTTAGGATCAAAATGATCTGCTAAAATGGCCAAAACTTTAAAAATAATCTCTTGCCATTGATAAATTTCATTCTTTATTAATATTAATGAATGGCTATTTAATATTATATTTTCTATAACTGTCACCCTCTCAAAAATATTCTTTATAAAATCAGGAGTATTCTAGCTTTCCTTTTCATTATAATATACTTCCCCATCACTGTCTGTCATGCGGTTGTCCACTTTCATATTAATAATTACACTATGGGTGTTTACTTCAGTTTTGTCTATAATATTATATTAAGTGGTACAGCATATTATGCCTCCTCTGCCTAGATTTATAAGATATTTTATTAAATTTTAAAGATCAATTAATCAATTTACATTAATATAATACCATGAAAATTAATAATTAAACAAATTTACTCATCTCCTCTGAATCTTCTGGTCCGGCTGTTATATTCTTCAATTATTATATCCACATCTCTTTCTTCAAAATCAGGCCAATATTTTTCCATAAAATATAGCTCGCTGTAAGCCGACTGCCAAAGCTGGAAGCCGGAAAGGCGACGTTCTCCGGAAGTGCGGACAATTATATCCGGATCCGCCAACTGTCCATTATATAAATATTTCCTAATCATACCTTCATGCACTTGTTTTATTTCAATTTTATTTTTTATCATTTTCTTTACCGCGTCAACTATTTCCGCCCGGCCGCCGTAATTCAGACAGATATTAATAATGCCGGCCGAACCGTTCTTGGTCTTATCAATTATATTATGGCAGGATTCAGGCAAATCGCCGGGCAGTTCGTCAATCCTCCCGCTTATCAGTACTTTGTAATTTTTTTCCACTAATTTGGCGGTTTCTTCATCAATGGCTTTTTTTAATAATTTCATTAAATAATTTACTTCCGCCCGCGAGCGGTTCCAATTTTCCGTGGAAAAAACAAAAATAGAAATAATCTTAATCCCGCGGGAAAAAAACCAGTCAAATGACTGCTTCATTTTTTCATATCCTTTATGATGGCCTTCCAAAGTAGGCAGATTCCTTTCCCGCGCCCAGCGCCGGTTGCCGTCCATAATAATGCCAACATGGTTGGGAATAATTTTTTTATTTTTATTTTCCATATTACTTGGTTATTTTTATCAATTTAATTTTTTCCTTGGCTCCTTTGATAATTTTTATATTATTTTTTAAAACTTCGAATTCCTTAGCTAAAAATCTGATTATTTCCTTATTGGCCCGGCCTTTATCCGCCGGCGCGGCAATATCTATTTTTATAGTATTACCGTCCGCGTCGGCTAATATTTCCTTAATTTTAGTTTCCGGCGCGCCCGGATTGATTTTTAAGCGCAGGCAAACTTCATTATTTTTATTAAGCTGATGCGCAAACTTTAATAACATAATATTATCTATAATTAATATATGCTATTTAAGCATCCTTTCATAAACCCGGTATGGCTTAGGTCCGACAACGGGCTTATGGTTGATAAATATTGTTGGAGTCCCGTAAATATTTATGGTCTTAATTTCCTGAAACTGGCTATCAACTATTGCTTCGGTAGCTTCGGAATTAACACACTCTTTTATTTTTTCTAGGTTGTATCCGGCCTGCGCAATCAAACCGTCAACAAAATCTATATTTGCTAAATCTTCTTTGGCGGAAGAAAAAATCAAATCATTAAATCGCCAAAATTTCTGCTGATCTGCTTGATAGGCGCAATAATCGTAATTTGATAAATAACGGGTATCATCTTTCACCGGAAAATGAATAAAAGTAAAGTTCGGCTTCTTTTTATCTAAAAGTTTTTTGACTATCGGGTAAGATTCCCGGCTGTAATCACAGCTATAACAGCCGATAAATACCACCTCATTCTGTGAATTATTATTAATATAAGGAAATTGGGAAATATCCAGATTTTCTAATTTTAAATTTGCGGCCGACGGCGGTTCGGTCAAACAAGCATTATTTACCGTTGATACTTTGTTATTTTCTCCGGTCGGATCAAATAAGCAAAACCCCTCCTGATTGATGCCGTTGCAATTGCCGTATAAATAAAAATTTATGCCGCCTCTAACCACCCAAATTGTGCTAATAACCATTAAAATAAAAAATAACCATGATAACAGTTCAAAATATTTATTGAATATCTTGGCAACTATGACCGAGCGGTTAAGCAGGCGCACTAATATTTTTCCCTTAATCTTTTCGCGAAAATCCGCATGGCACGGTCGGAAAGTTACCCGCCTAAAAACGCAATCCAGGGCCTCTTTGGCCAACTGCCGGTGGGAAGCGCTGAATATGCCCAATAATGAAAAGACAATTAAAGCTAATACGCAAAACATATATTACAAATATAAATTATACTTTTATCCTCCTACTTACAAAGCCTGTCTGTCCGGTAGGCAGGGAAGGGGCAGGGGGAGGTTAAAGTATGCTTAAATTAAATTACTTTTAAAATATTTTTTAAATTAGATACAAAAATTTTTGCTTCTTCCCTGGTATTATAAAAATACAAGGAAATTCTGGCCGAACCGATAATATTTCTGCTTTTAAACCACGAATGGACGCAATGCTGGCCGGAGCGGATCATGATATTGGCGGCCGCGTCCAGCATAATGGCAATTTTATGCGGATCTACGCCTTTGATATTAAATGAAATAATGCCGCTTCGCAGTTTAGGGTCTAGCGGGCCGATTATACTTAAATTGGGAATATCCAATAATTCTTCTGTTAAATATTTATTCAATTCATATTCCTGTTGGGCAATATTTTTAAATCCGATTTTTTCCAAATATTTTATTGCTTCTCCCAAGCCGATGATGCCGGCGTAATTCTGCAGTCCGGCTTCAAATTTTGCCGGCGGGGTTAAAAGCTTGAAATCGTCATAAGTCGTATATTCTACTGTGTCTCCGCCGACCATAAACGGCTCTAATTTTTCCAGCCATTCATACTTGCCATAAAGCACGCCGGTGCCGGAAGGCCCGAGCATTTTATGCCCGGAGAATGCTATAAAATCAACATCCAATTTTCTCACATCAATTTTCTTATGCGCCACGGCCTGGGCGGCGTCCAATAAAACTTTGGCGCCGAATTGATGCGTTATCTTAATCACTTCTTCCACCGGAGTGCTCACTCCATCTAAATTTGAAGTATAAACCATAGCTACCAATTTTACTTTCTCATCCATCATGGCTCTAAATTTTTCTAAATTAAAAGTATTATCTTCATTTGACGGCACAATCTTGCGGACGATGCCTTTCTTTTTAGCCAGAACCTGCCACGGGACTAAATTGGAATTATGCTCCTTGTCGGTGGCCAAAACCACATCCCCTTCTTTTAAAGTCAGCGAATTAGCGAGCAAATTTATGCCTTCGGTGGTGTTTCTGGTAAAAATTATTTCTTCTTTTCTTTTGGCATTGATAAATTTTGCCATCAACCGCCTGGTTTCTTCAAATTTGTTGGTGACGGTTTCTGCCAGCTTATAAACGCTTCTTTCGCCGCAAGTGGGAAATTTCTGGTAATATTCCGAAACGGCGCTGATAACAGAATTAGGCCTTAAGGTATTACAGGCGTTATCAAAATAAATATAAGGTTTTCCAGATCTCTCTTGATTTAATAAGGGAAAATCTTTTCTTATTTTATTTAAATTCATATAAAGTCATAATAATATAAAAGCCAAAAAAATACAAATTATTATAAATAAAAAAAGCACGTTTGACAAAACGTGCTTGGCGAAGAAGCTGGATTATTTTTTGTTTATTTTACGTAAAAATTTTTTAAATTTTCATTACGGAACCTTTCTCCGGCGCCGCACCGATTCCAGTGCTTGAATAGCAAAATAGGACTAGCTTTTCGGCCATCGGTATTTAAATCAATTCCGTAAAAATATACATGACAATCTCCAAATATTTGGGAGATTTGTTCTTCCATATACGCTTTATAATCCAATACTTCTTCCACTTCTGTGGCACTATTTTGAGTATTATCATTATTTTCCATGATAGCCCTCCTTTTAAAAAAACGATAATGCTAAAACTTTATAATAATTATAACAAAAAAATATAAAATTGTGAAATTGTAATTAAAATTTGTAATTAAAATTAATTCAAGCGGAAAAATTTTTAAAATATAATTTAAAATCCTAATTGTTAAATTTGTCTTCCTCACGCCGCGCCGCCTGGCGGTAAGCGCAATAATCGCAATCCTCGTGCGTACTGGGTATTTTACCGCTGTTTAAGCATTTATGAATATCATAAATAGCCGATTCAACCCAGGCCACGTCTCCTTTATAAGGCAGAACCGTAACGTCAAATTCCAATTTAGCGTCAAAGGCCTTTTTATCCCTGCGGCCGTTGGCATAGACAAAATAGCCAGTGCGGGAAACTTTAAATCCATTCTGTCGTAAAAGCCATTGATAAACTTCCATCTGCCGCTTATAGCTAATTTGCCAATCAGCGTCTATGCTCACGGCCTCATCCTTGCTGGTGGCCTTATAATCTACCACTATCAATTCCCCGTTCGGCGATTGCCAAATATCGTCAACCGCCCCGAAGATTAACAAATTTGTCGGTTGATGATAATATTCAATGCCTTTAAAATTCTCCCGCCACCTATCCATGTTTTCATGGCTAAAAGGCACGGCTAGAATCCCATAGGCCTTCATTAAAGGATGGGCTGTCTTTTTTGCCCGATGGATATCAAATTCTTTTTTTAACAAAACATCCACGGCGGAATTCAAGTTAAAAGGAAAGCCCGGCGGTTGGGAAACTCCTAATCTTCTATCCAGATAAAAACATCTCGGGCAATTTAAAAACAAGTCAATCTTGGACCGGCTCAACCGAAACGGATCTTTTGAGTCGGGCAGATAAACATTACGGGTTCTTTTGCCATTGTAATATTTCGTCATATTCTAATTATAGCACAAAAAAAAGAAAAAAGGCCTAAAGCTGAATAGCTAAAGGCCTGACAATATGTGTTTTATTGTTTTATTCTATTATTATTTCTCCTTTTTCAATTTTAAATTCATCGCCTGGATTTTGAGAACCTATTAATTTTCTATATCCGGTTTAAAATCCAATAACTGTTTAGTTTGCCAGTCATTATCAACTAATAAATTAAATTTATCTTTTTCTAAATCCGCAACTTCTTTTCTATATGTTTTAATTCTTTCTTTTATTCCAATAATATTTTCATTGGCATCCAAATCGCCGGCATTTTTCTCTTTTAATTTTTCCAGTTCAATATTTAATAAATCTTTTTCATTTTTCAGCTTTTCCCTGACTTGTTCTAATTTATTAGCTATTTCTTTTGCCTTCTCTATTGCTTCAGAATATCCTTCATTATAATTTTTTTCGCTATTATTTTCATATCTATTGGCCATATTATTAAATATTAATAATTATTCTAAAATTCTAGCACAAGCTTGCCAAATTCCCAAATTGTTTTGCCAAGCAAATTGGCTGGCATCGTTTAATATTGCCTGCCGGCCAATGTCCGGACTATAAGCTTGGGCATAAGCAAAACCGTCTCTGACTAATTTTTCATTTACAAAAACATCGTCAACATAGACATATCTTAGCAGACGGCCGTATTTATCCCGGCCGGTTTTATCTTTTTCCAGCCGCACTTCTTTTCCTGCCACTAGTTCTTGATTTTTTAATGTTGCTTCCTCGCTGAAACAGCCGCCTTTTTCCGGCGCGTCCAGGCCGATATAACGGACCTTTTCTCCCCCGTTGATTTCTATGGTATCGCCATCAATAATCCTGGTCACTAAATAATTTCCGATAAATTCATCTTCATTATTAGCAACGGATTTATTAATATTGTCAGCTTTATTATTAATTTTTATTTGATTAGTTAAATAATTATTAATACCAAATAATTTATCCAAAACGGTGAAATTAGAACCGGCCAATGCAACTGCAAGCACGCCTAAAATAGCCACGATTAATTTCTTCTGCTTGGCCGTCGGACTTTTTTTAAAAATCTTTTTAAATATTATATTAAACATAAATTAAAATTCATATCCAAAATTTTTATATTTTTTCAACTTTTCGCCGTATTCATAATCAACCTTTTCTATCCTGGCCCAACGCGGACCCTGTCGACAATAATCCAAAAATTGTTTTAATTTTTCCTCTTCCCCCTCGGCTTCAATATAAACCGCGCCATCGTTTTCATTGCGCGCCCAGCCGCAAAGTCCCAGCTCATCCGCTTTTTGTTTGGCAAAATATCTAAAACTAACTCCTTGCACTCGCCCGTAAATTTTTATTTTCAAGCATTTAACCATATTTTCCGCCCTCTTGATTAAGGAGATAAAAAGGTTTTCTTCATTAAGCCCCTTTTTGTATAAAGGGCGTTAGGGTATTCCTTCTCGCGGGTTATTCTTCTTTTTTATTTAAACTATCTTGAAATTGCTTAAAATCCCTCGCTTCATAGCCGGTAAGCTCTTTAAATTTTTCAGCATTTTCAATTACCTTGGGATCATCTTCTGCCCTGCCATTATTAATATAATGCGTGTACATTTGATAGGCGCTATGAACACCTTCGGGCATGGCTTCTGGATTACTCCAATGTCTTCCATGAAGTTCAACTAGCCAATTTCTAAATAATTCTTCTTTTGTTTTATCCGATGAATTTGGTATTTCTTGCATATTTTTTTAAATTATATTTATTTATTAATAAAAATTATTTCATCGCCTCCGCCTCAATAAAAAATTATTAATATTATTGGCAGTAATGAATTGTCCGCTGGAAGCTAAAATCAATGTTTGCATAGTTATAAACTATTTTAAACTCCTTAATCTATTTCCTCAATATAAATGCCATTGCTAAGTTTATTGATATTTCCATTCCCAATATCCAGCTCTGTATCTTCCCAAAATGGCTCGGTGATATAATTTTCGTCATAACCTTCAAATAATTCTTGCGCTTTGTTAAAAGCATCTTTCTCGCTTGAAGCCATAACTTCAACTTCAAAATTACTCGGAATTTTTACCGCTAAACTAACTGGAAGGTACCCATTTCCCTAGACACATTCTCCATGCTCCAATTGAT
>PETS01000113.1:0-3166 GCA_002781265.1 Candidatus Falkowbacteria bacterium CG02_land_8_20_14_3_00_36_14
AAGAAAAAAATTAAATTATTTAACTCCCAATGAAGTAATTGCTAAATATATTGAAAGTGGTGCAGTTAAACCTTGAATTTACCCAATTTAAAAAAAATATTTTAATATTAGCCACAAAAAACTTTAAATTACATGCTTATAGATGAACCAAATAATAATAAATACTTGAAATATTCAGCGGCCTTAACCCATTTTCCCAAATTCGGACCGAGCCGGCTTAAAAAAATTAATAAATATTTTGCCAATGCCGAAGAAGCTTTTAGGGCCGGCGCGGATGATTTAGTTAAAGCCGGGATTGAAGACAATCTGGCTATGGAATTTATTTTAGCCAAAGACAATATCAATCCGGATGATATTATGGCCAGACTGAATAAAGAAAATATAAAAATCATAACGCTAACGGAAAATATTTACCCCAAGCTCTTAAAAGAAATTTATAACCCGCCGCCCCTTCTCTATTATAAAGGTGAATTAATAGTTAATGAATGTTTCAGCTTGGCCGTAGTCGGCTCCAGAAAATTTTCCAGCTATGGAAAAATGGCCGCGGAAAAAATTATCGGAATCTTGTCGCAAAATAATTTAACCATAACCAGCGGCTTGGCGCTGGGCATTGACGCTATCGCCCATCTTACCGCCCTAGAAGCCGGCGGCCGAACCATAGCCGTCTTAGGGTCGGGACTGGATAAAGAAAATATTTATCCGTCCGCCAACCGCTATCTGGCTGACAAAATAATTTCATCCGGCGGAACGATAATTTCCGAATTTCCTATCGGCACTCCTCCCTTAAAGCATAATTTTCCCCAAAGAAACCGCTTGATTGCCGGCATCTCCATCGGCACTTTGGTAATTGAGGCCGATGAAAAATCAGGCGCTTTAATCACGGCTCGCTACGCCTTAGAGCAAAACCGTGAAGTATTTGCCGTTCCCGGCAGTATTTTTTCCAACCAATCCCGAGGAACCAATAAACTAATCAAGCAAGGAGCCATCCCCATAACCGCCGCTGAAGATATAATTGAAGCCCTTAACTTGGCCCAAGCTACTGGTCCGATTGATAAAAAAAATATTGTTCCCCAAACCCCGGAAGAAGAAAAGATTTTCTTACAGCTTAGCCATGAACCAATGCATATTGACGAACTGATGCGCTTGACAAAACTTGACACGAGTAAAATAAATAGTACACTGACAATAATGGAAATGAAAGGCCTGGTAAAAAATCTGGGGGGCATGCAATATGTTATAAAAAATTAAAAAAAAATAAAATATAAAAATTAAAAATTTTATACTATGAATCTAATAATAGTAGAAAGTCCCACTAAAGCCAAAACTATAGCTAAATTTGTCGGCAAAGAATATAAAATAGAGTCCTCTTTCGGCCATATCCGCGATTTGCCGAAAAGCGAAATGGGCATAGATACCGCCGATAATTTCCAGCCGAAATATATTATACCCGTCAAATCCAAAAAAACTATAACCAATTTAAAAAAATTATCAGTTCAAGCTGATAAAATTATTTTAGCTTCCGACGAAGACCGCGAAGGAGAGGCCATTGCCTGGCATTTGGTGGAAGCATTGGGCAAAGATATTAAAAACAAAAAAATAGAACGGATTGTTTTCCATGAAATTACCAAAGAGGCGATATTAGCGGCTTTAAAAAATCCCCGCGCCATTGACATGAAGCTGGTTGACGCTCAGCAAGCCAGGCGCATTCTGGATAGATTAGTCGGCTATGAATTATCGCCTTTCTTATGGAAAAAAGTGGCCCGGGGCCTGTCGGCCGGCCGAGTGCAAAGCGTGGCCATGCGCTTAATAGTGGAGCGGGAGCGGGAAATAAAAGCATTTGCTCCGCAAGAATATTGGGGCATAATGGCTATTCTTAATAAGAAAAAAAATAAAAAAATAATTGAAGCTAAATTGAATAAAATAAACAATAAGACAATTGATAAATTTCATATTAAAAATAAGGATGAGGCGGATAAAATTGTAAAAAATTTTAATGGCGCCAAATATATCGCGGCTAATATTGAAAAAAAACAAAGTAAAAAATCCCCGCCCAAGCCGTTTACCACTTCCACCCTGCAGCAAACCGCCAACCGCTGGCTGGGCTTCTCGGCCAAACAAACCATGATGCTGGCGCAAAGATTGTACGAAAAGGGCTATATTACTTATATGAGAACGGATTCCCTTAATCTGGCGGATAATTTCCTTGACAACGCCAAAAATTATCTGGCTAAAAACTTGGGAGAAAAATACTGCCTTAAAACTCCCAGGCGCTTTAAAACAAAATCAAAAAACGCGCAAGAAGCCCATGAAGCGATCAGGCCGACCGAAGCCAAGCGAAATGTAGAGTCAATAAAATCCCTTGATAAAAACCAAGCTAAATTATATAAATTAATCTGGCAACGCGCTTTGGCCAGCCAAATGACGGAAGCAATCGCGAACAATACCACTATAGATATCAATGCCGAAAATACCATCTATCAATTCAGGGCTAACGGACAGATAATAAAATTTGACGGCTATTTAAAAATTTATCCGGAAAAAAATAAAGAAATTGAACTGCCGGACATAAGCCAGGGAGAAGAATTAAATTTAGAAAAACTTAATAAAGAACAGCATTTTACCAAGCCGCCGGCAAGATTTTCCGATGCCGGACTGGTTAAGGCCTTGGAAGCGTACGGCATCGGCCGGCCGTCAACCTATGCCCCGACCATTGCCACGATTGAGGCCAGAAATTATGTTAATCGCGATGAAAATAAAAAATTAGCACCAACTGACATTGCTTTTGTGGTTAATGATTTATTAATAGGGCATTTCCCAAAAATTGTTGACTTTCAATTCACCGCCGATTTAGAAGATAAATTAGACAGCATTGCCGGCGGAGCGACCAAATGGCAGCCGGTAATAAAAAATTTTTATGAGCCCTTCCATTCCAATTTAGAAAATAAATATAATGAAATTAATAAAAAAGACATTATGCCAGAAGAAAAATCAAACGAAGCGTGCGACAAATGCGGCGCGCCTATGATAATTAAAACCGGCCGTTACGGCAAATTCTTCGCCTGCAGCGCTTTCCCTGAATGTAAAAATATCAAGGGAATGAATAATGGTAATGGAAAAAATGAAGAAAAAAGCGAAGAAATAAAAAAACTGGAAGAAAAGCATAAGG
>PETS01000113.1:3267-7151 GCA_002781265.1 Candidatus Falkowbacteria bacterium CG02_land_8_20_14_3_00_36_14
AATATCGCCGGCCAAAATTTCACCGGCGTGAAATGCCCGGCCTGCGGGCAGGGAGAAATCGTGCAGAAACGGAGCCGGCGGGGAATTTTTTATGCCTGCGACCAATATCCGGATTGCAAAAACGCCTATTGGGGCAAACCAACGGGTGAAAAATGCCCGGACTGCAAAGCTTTATTAGTGGAAGCTAAAGACTCGCTAAAATGCAGTACTAAGGGATGTGGATACCAAAAATAATCTTCAATTATCAATTTACAATTATCAATTAACTATAAAAAATCATTCCGGAGCCCGCGGATATCTGTCATTCTGAATGAAGCGAAGCGTAATGAAGAATCTCGTTTAAAACGAACATAACATTATCCACTGTATCCTTCACTTCGCTATCGTTCCGTTCAAGATGACGGTAGAAAAAATTGTTAATTGTTAATTTAAAATTGTAAATTGATTTCGGAGGGATGGCTGAGCGGTTGAAGGCGACAGCTTGCTCCGCACCATTTTAATTTTGACGTATTTTTGTTCTCGCGGTAGGGAAGGGTGCCTGAGTGGTTTAAAGGGACGGTCTTGAAAACCGTTGTGCCTTAATGGGTACCGAGAGTTCGAATCTCTCCCCTTCCGTGAGCACAAAATGGTGCGGGACCGAGTAAAACCGTTGTACGTTAACGCGTACCGTGAATTCGGATTTTAACCAAAAAGCACCGCATAAAATAAAAATAAATATTATATTTAAGGAGGAAAATTGCTCCTTGCACAAACAAATAACTTTAAATGTTATTTTATTTTTTATCAACAATTATAGAATTGGAGGTAAAATATGGGGGTTCTTAAAGGACAGCCGAAAAAATGCGATAGCAAGACAATGGAAGCTTGTGTTAAGTTGATGAATAAATTAATTAAAGAAGGAAGGTTTAAACAATCTAGATGTTTTAGTTGTGAATTTTTAAAAAATACCGGAAAATTCAAATATGCGTATGTTTAATAGGGTGAGAAAAAATAGGATAAGTTAAACTAAAAACATTCACTATTAGAGAGGAGGTTGAAATGTATAAAATTGGAGTTTTCGGATCTGCTGGAGGTAGAGAAATTGAAAAATGTAAAGAATTTGCATTTGATGTTGGTAAATTTGTTGCTATAAATAATGGCATATTATGCACAGGCGCATGCCCTGGGCTGCCGCACGAAGCGGCGCTGGGAGCAAAAAGTGAAGGCGGATTGATTCTCGGATTTTCCCCGGGTATGAATTTAATAGACCATGCCCAGAACTATAAATTTCCCGTGTCGCCGTATATCCTCATTTTTACCGGAATGGAAAAGAAAGGGCGGAATTTAATCAGTACTCGAACTTGTGATGCTGGTATTTTTATGGCCGGAAGCTGGGGAACAGTAAATGAATTTACTTTTATGCGTGACGAAGGTGAAATTAAGGTGATTGGACTTTTGGCCGGCTCGGGTGGATTTGTTGATGGAATAATAATCCCTAACTTGGATAAAACCTATAAACCAACCAAAGCAATTATTATAGTAGATGACTATCCAAGTATTTTAGTGAATAAAATTTTTCAACAATTGGCTAAAATCAAACCATTATAAGGAGAAGAAAACATGAATTTTGCAGACAAGTTGATTAATGCCATAATAGCCAAGAGATCCTATCTTTGCGTAGGACTTGATCCACAATTACGGTATTTTCCACCACACCTTTTACAGTACAGCTCAAGAGTTTCTGAACCGGGCTACAAGGCAAGCGCGGTAGCAATTTATAATTTCAATATGGCAATTATTAATGCCACGATCAACGAAGCTGCTTGCTATAAACCGCAAATGGCTTTTTACGAAAAATATGGCAGTTCCGGAATAGAGGCATTCGAACTAACGGTTAAATATCTTCATTCCCTAGGCGAATTGGTAATCGAAGACGCCAAGCGCGAAGATGGGGGAGACACGGCTGATGCCTATGCTGATGGGCATATGGGAGAAGTTGAGGTTGTGGGTAAAAACGGCGAAATTGAGATGATGACATCGCCCTATAATGTAGATTCCATTACGGTAACACCCTGGATCTGCGATCCTAATTTTTCTTCGTTTCTTCGCGTGGCCAATGACCACGGAAAAGGTTTTTTTGTTGTTGATCTTACCTCTTTTAAGCCTAATTCTTTTTTGCAGAATATGATCGATCAAAAAAGCGGAATGCCGGCATGGCAAGTATTGGCAAAATATGTGGAGCAGATCGGCAAGCCACTTGTCGGTGTACATGGATATTCTTCCGTAGGTGTCGTATTAGGCGCCACTCAAGGATCTAATGATGCTGAAATTATGAAAGAAATTATCCCAAAAGCTATTAAGCTTATTCCTGGTTTCGGATACCAGGGCGGTGGCGCAGATGATGCAGTAGTCTGTTTCAATGAAGATGGTTTTGGGGGAATCGTAAACAATTCCCGAGTTACAAATTACGCCTGGCACAAAAAATTCAAATCAGAATTTCAGTGTGATCCGAAATATTTTGCCAATGCAGCCGCCCAGGAGGCCAAGAGAGCCAGGGAAGCCCTTAACATGGCAGTCTTAAAGAAGAATGGTTTTCTGCCCTTTTAAACTAGCAGGTCAGTAAAATTTATTACCTTTAACCAAAAACGACGGGAGGTATTATGGCTGATATAGCAAGCAGAATTATTCAAAGTGACCATTTTGTTTACAAGGCTGGTACTCACGGCCCAGAATATCTTGATAAAGAATTACTGGCTACCATGGGTGCAAGAAATTTAGTTGAAGTTATTAATGAGGTGGGAAATGCGGCATTAAGAAAGGGCTTGGATTTAGGAAATTTATCATCAAAAATAGGTATTGTCGGTCCGGCTATGGGTGCTATTACTTTTTCACTGACATTGGCCGCACATCTTGAAAAACTTTTTTCTATTTATACTTTTTTTCCAGCCAGAACAGAACTTACTGAAGATAAAAGCGGAAAAAAAGTACATATTATTCCTGATAAACTCAAGCCGATCTATCAGGGTCCAAGTTTTATAATCTTTGAAGATATTATTAATAACGGTACAACTGTCAGGGAAGTTGGAAAGTTGTTTGACAATGTAATTGCCGCAATCTGTATTTGTGACAGAAGAGGACAAACTGCCGAGTCTTTAGAGGTTAAGCAATATTACCCTTATTTAAGATTCAACATGGAACAGTCTACTGCAAAAGATTGCGACCAATGCTTGGAGGGTATCCCAATAAATACTAAACTTGGGAAAGGCGCCCGATGGGTTAGTCTTTTCGGACAACCGCCATACCCGGACAATAAAGATTTCTCATTATTTTGGGAATAGTTTATTTTATCATTATTATCAAACCCGCTATCATCTGGTAGCGGGTCTTTTATATAATGAAAATGTTATAAATAATTTAAATGGTTTTAAGATTCTGCACATCAACTATTCATTTATTTTGTGAGCCGAAATAAATATTATATCGTAGAGACGCAACATTTTGCGTCTCTACCGCGGCAAAAAAATGAATTAAACGCAATATTTAAGTATTACCCCCGCGCCACTACCAGACCCCAAACTTCGCCGGCGCCGTTTTCCTTTAACACTTTGGCACACTCATTTAGGGTAGAACCGGTAGTGATGACATCATCAACTAAAATAATATTTTTTCCATCCAGCCAATCCCCTTTCCAAAAAAAACATCCTTTGACATTTTCTTTCCTCTTTCGGCCGCTTAACTTGGTTTGCGGTTTTTTATGTTTTGTTCTAATAAGCTCGTCTAATCTTAAATCCAAATTAAAATATTTTTTTATTCCTTTAGCTAATAATTCCGACTGGTTGAAGCCCCGCCAACGCAAGCGCTTTTTATGGAGCGGCACGGGCATAATTAAGCTTTGGCTGAAATTA
>PETS01000099.1 GCA_002781265.1 Candidatus Falkowbacteria bacterium CG02_land_8_20_14_3_00_36_14
ATATTTCCCATTGCCAAAAGTTAGACAACGAGCTTGTTCCCCGAGACGACTGCGAAAGAAATGTCATAGCATCAAAATCAATTAAAAACGATGATATTTCCGCCTGTCTGGAAACAAAAAACCAAGAACTGCAAGCGCAATGCCAGGATAATTACTATATCCAATTTTCTCAAAAAAAGGATGATATAGGTATTTGCGAGCAGGCCAGCGCTAAAGAGATAAAAGACCTTTGTTATAATACTTATTTAATAAACAAAAATTTTAGCGCCGATAAAGATAATTTTGACTGTTCAACCCTGCGCGGGATTGATGAGCAAGCCGATTGTAATATTATAAAAGAACAGCTAAAACAGCCTGGCCCAACCCAGGGCTTCCCCATTAATCCGTCCTTGGGAATGTCTTATTGCCCGGACCTCAAAACAGATCTCTTTACTGCTTACTGCCTGTTTGGTTTCTAAATAATTAATATATTTTATGCTTAAATTAAATTTTTGGAAAATACTATTTATTCTAATATTATTTTTTTCCCCCTCATGTATTTTTGCGGCCGAAGGGGATTTGTCGTGGTTTACGAATTATAATCCGATCAATAATGATGATTATAGCGGATCTGTAGCGGTAGACAGTACCGGGGTTTACCAAACCGGATCTTCTGATGTAAGTGGATGGCATCATGGACAAGGGATAATAAAGCAATGGACTTTGAACGGTGGAGTGGGTGCTTGGGAAAGAACTACAACACCTCTTGGTTTTACCGGCAGTGCTGGCGGGGTTGTTTCGGACAATTTAGGCGTTTATGTAATTAGCTCTGATGACGAGCCGGGTAATGGCAATTATCAATGGATAATTGATAAGTTTGATAAAAGCGGCAACTTAATTTGGCATAAAACCAGTAATCCCACTGCCGGAACTGACCAACCAGTAAGAATAATTACTGATTCATCTGGAGTATATATAATCGGCTATGAATCACTAGGTGTAGGCCATCTATGGCGGATTGAAAAAAGAGATATAAATTCAGGAAATTTAATAGGTTCTTTCGGCTCGGGAGGAGTGGTAAAAAGTGATCCTACTTCTGATAGTGATTTTCCTTCTGGCATAGCTATAGATTCTAACTATATGTATATTGCGGGTTATCAAGGTCGAGGAGGCGCTAATCTTGTAAAATGGCGGATTGAAAAAAGAAGCTTGACTTCTGGCAATTTTGATCCAAGTTTTGGTTCAGGCGGAATAATAATCAAAGACATCTCTGCTATGTTTGATATTTTATATGCAATTGATGTAGATTCCTCTGGTTTCTATGTTTCTGGCTGTGAATGGTGGGTGGCTGGCGCATGTGAAAAATGGCATATAGAGAAATGGCCATTAAACGGCTCTGCACCAATTTGGACACAAATTATTAATACTGGCGGTCCTTTTGGACCTGATACCGGTCTTAACATCAACCTTAAAATTACTTCTAACTCTTTATTTACATTTGCTACAAAAATTACAAGCAATGTATACCATTGGCGCATTGAAAAAAGAGATTTGAACACAGGCAATCTTGA
>PETS01000071.1 GCA_002781265.1 Candidatus Falkowbacteria bacterium CG02_land_8_20_14_3_00_36_14
TGGCTTTGGTACCAGCGGGATGGGGAATAATTAGAAGGGTTGGCAATCACCCTGACGCCGATGGCGTCCGGCGATTTGGCTGAGGCGGGAAACAGAGTTTTATCCGCATCCATGGGAAAAAACAGCCAAACAAAAACCGATGCCAAAAATACCAGTATGGCAATAAAAAACAGAGTAGAGCGAGAAGAAAATAATTTATTAGGCATGGGCGTATGGTCTATTGTAAATTTACTTTTGAAACGCCACCTGGTTTGATTTGCGGTCGTTTACGCTAACTAAACTTTAAACCCCCTTAATCCCCCTTATGTAAGGGGGACTTTTGTTTCTTATTCTTGCCCCCTTTGTATAAAGGGGGTGAGGGGGATTTTAGGTGTTGCGCTTGAGAGTAAAATGTAGGTATTCTTTATTGATTTTATTATAACATAAATCTGATAAAAATAAAAACAGAGCATTGCGCTCTATTTTTTAAATTATTATTAAATATGGATTCCCTGCCTGCCGGCAGGCTGGCCGCCTGCGCGGGAATGACAGAGAAAAAAAGAGTAAGCAAAAAATCTTATGCTTACTTAATTTTATAACTGATATTTACTTCCACCACTATTTCTTGCGAACCGCTGGGGATAACCGGACTGGCGCCGGCTTCGCCGCCTCCGCCCATGCCGAGGCCGCCGCCGTAACTGCCGTAAATATCTTTAACCGGCTGATAATTTTCCCACCAGCCGACTACTTTTCCCAAAGAAATGCCCATCTCTCGAGATAATTTATCTGCCTTGCTTTTAGCGTCGGCAATGGCCTCGATTCTGGCCTCCTGCTTGAGGTCTTCAATATTGGATGCTTCAAAAACAATGCCGTTAATCTGATTGACGCTGGCCTGGCTGGCAACGGAAACAATTTTATTGATAATATTCTGGTTCTGGTTGATATTTTCCACTTTAACGGTAATTATCTGGTTGGCGCTATAACCGGCCAATTTACTAACATTATTAACATAATCATAAACCGGCGCCAAAGTATAATTCTGGGTTTTAATATTGTCCGCGGGCACGCCTTGATCTTTAATCGCTTTAATAATATTATTTATTTTTTTATTCAGTTCGTTTAAAGCGTCTTCCGGTTTGGTTTTTTTATCCACCTGCACTCCCATATTGATGTTGGCGATATCGGGCTGGTAATTAACTTTTCCCTGGCCGGTAAAGCTGGCTTGCCATTGCTGATTATTTACAAACCGATCCCTTAATAAAGAAATAATAATTATGCCGGTTAAAAGAACCATGGCGATAAGCGATAAAATGACCGCCGGGTTCTTCCAGCTATTTTTATGATTAATAATTTCCATATTTTTTATTTTTAGTTGATTAAAATAATGCTTAGTTTTATACTTATTTGTATATTAATTTAATATTTCTGTCCATCTGGATAATATTAATATGCAAAAGATGAGATACATAGGTAACACCCATAATTTGCCCGGAACGGGCAAAAGTAGTAGAATTGGGGGTT
>PETS01000031.1 GCA_002781265.1 Candidatus Falkowbacteria bacterium CG02_land_8_20_14_3_00_36_14
GATTTATCCGGCCATAGTTTTAGCCGGCTTGACCATTGTCGGCGTGATTATGATGGTAGTGGTGATACCGAAACTCACCAGCGTTTTTACAGAATCCGGTGCCGTTCTCCCCCTTCCCACAAAAATATTAATTGCCGTTTCCGCTTTTATGGCCGCTTACTGGTGGCTGTTTTTATTGGTTATTATAGCCGTTATTTTCGGCATCAGATATTTGGCCTCTACTCCCCGCGGGCGCAATTTAATAGATTATTTTATGTTGAAATTGCCTATTTTCGGCAAGCTTTTCCAGCGCATTCATCTGGTGCGCTTTACCCGGTCCATGAATACGCTCATACTCGGCGGGGTAACCATTAATGAAAGCTTGAAAATATCATCCGAGGTGGTGAGCAATAATGTTTATAAAAAATTAATTTTAGATACCATTAGAGAGGTGGAAAAAGGCAATTCTATCTCCCAGGTATTCGCCAACAGCCAGGAAATACCGAAAATGGTGTCAGAAATGCTGGCCTTGGGCGAAAAAACCGGCAAGCTGGACTTGGTGCTGGAGAAAATATCCGATTTTTACGGCCGGGAAATAAATAATATAGTCAATAATTTAATGACTTTATTAGAGCCGGTGATTATGATAGTTATGGGCGTGGGCGTGGGCTTGATGGTGGCGGCCATAATTTTGCCGATGTACAATATGGCGAGCCAGTTCTAATTATGAATTAAGAATAATGAATTACGAATTATGAATATTAAATAAAAATATTTTTACAGTATCTTTAATTCGTAAATTATTCGCAATTCGTAAGTTTTTTCTTTATAGAATTTGGATTTTATGGTATAATGTGGATAAGTGAAAAATTTAAAAAATTAACCTCACTAATTAATTATTTGATTCGTTTTATTCGCATCAAATTCGTTTAAATTAGTGTTATGGAAAGGGGGTGAAATATGAGAAAACAAAAAGGTTTTACTTTAATTGAATTATTGGTGGTTATCGCCATTATCGGCTTATTGTCAACTTTGGCGATTGTCAGCTTGAATACGGCCAGAGCTAAAGCCAGAGACGCCAAGCGCGTGGCTGATGTCAGACAGATGGCAACTATATTAGCTATGGAAGCTACCACTGATGAAAACGCGGCTTTATTGCTAGTTGATAATCTTACTGCTTGTGACAATGGTACTTTGACAACATTATGTGCCAATCCAAATCAAGTAAGCCAATTTTCAAAATTTATAGATCCAAGCAATAATTCTACTGCGTGTGATATAACAGCAGTTGTCGGTGCTACCGATTGTGATGGTATAGGTGGTAGTACATGCGCTTATACTGTAGTTACTGCCGGTGCGACAGTTGGGAACACCACTATAATGTTTTGCTTAGAAGATGGTGCAAATAGCCTGGGTAAGGGAATCCATACAATT
>PETS01000015.1 GCA_002781265.1 Candidatus Falkowbacteria bacterium CG02_land_8_20_14_3_00_36_14
GGATTGGCTAACGCCAGAACTGGTTATATTAATAAGGAAATTGCCAGTGGCGAAATTTACAGTTTTAAAGGAGGAAAAATAATTTTAAAGAATTAGCATTTAATACCAAGTCGGTTGGGCGCTAAAGCCTAACCGACTTTTTTAATACAACAAAAAACCACTCTCGGAGAATGTGAATGGTTCATCTATTAAAAGAACTTCTGGCCCATAAACCAATGCACGCATAATTAAAACTCGCTGTTTCATTCCTCCTAACAACTGATGCGGAAACATTTCGCTACAACCTTCAAGACCAATTATATTATCAAAAAAAGGGTCTATGCAATGACTGTAGCGATGACTGTGGAGGATCGTGTGAATCCCCCAGTAGAAAGCTTAAGAAGTGAGTAAAAACATCTTCTTCGCGCCCCTGTATGAAAACATACAGGGGCTTTTATTATTATTAAATTATTGCTACTATGATAGTATAAATAATAAAAATTAGCCTATGAAAATTAACATTTTTTTATTTGAGGTTAAAAAGGATATTTCTGAAAAAAATAGAAGATTGTTTAAAAGAATAGTGTTTAAACATGCAAAAATTGCAGCTAAAAAATTAAACATAGATTTGATAAATATAGTTATTTATCCTAAGCGTGATTTAACTATCCCCAAAGTTGGCTCAGGTGGATTTGCTCCCAATAGCGAGTGGATAAGATTGGCAATCGACCCATTTCGCAAAGAAGAAGATATTGAATATATAATAAAAAATATTATTCCATTAAGCGTTTATCATGAAATGAATCATGTAGCCAGGTGGAGTAAGCCTGGTTATGGGAGTTCTTTATTGGACGCTATAATTTCAGAAGGCTTAGCGATTGTTTTTGCTGAAGAAAATTGGGATTTATTTAAAGCTCCTTGGGCAAAATATGAGCAAGGAGAAATAAAAAAATATTTTGAATTTTTAAATAAAAGAAACAAAGATCAAGACAAAAATTATAATCATGCCGAGTGGTTCTTCGGCAAAGGTAAGCCGAATTGGTTGGGATATAAACTCGGATCATTTATAATTCGTGTTGTTAAAAATAAAAATCCAAATATTAATTTATTGGAATTAGTGCATATGGACTCAAAGAAAATTATAAAGTTGAGTGATATGAATATAATTATACACTAATAAGTAAATTACCACAGCTTACGCCATGTGGCACTAGACTATATACGCTACGCGTACAAATTTTTGGAAAAATTTGTACCGGCTACATCTACGGGCTTACGCCCATAGATTTACGTAAGTTTATTAAAACCGCCAAAAGTGTGTATCTAAAACATGGCAACAATTTGAGAAAAGGCAGGAATATTAGTTTTGGACATTCAAATCCGATGTCCAAAACTAAGATAAAATATGTTTATAATTAGCAACAATTTAAGAAAAAAGGCGGAAATATTGATAAAAAATCACAATGGAGTGGCTTTATTAATGACCATGTTGATAATGGCGTCATTTTTGGTAGTGGTCTTAATGGCTGCTGATATTATAACATCCGGCATTACCATGGCTAAGACCCAGACCTTTTCCACTCGCGCTTTTTTCGCGGCCGAAGCCGGCGCGGAAAGGGCGCTGTGGGAAGTGAGAAAAAATAATTTTGCTTTTGAACGTGCCGATGCCACTCCGTGCGTTGCCCCTTCGGACTATATTGAATTTATTACCAACGCACCCGCTGTTTGCAATGCGGCTTTACAAGAATACATTTTATCAAACAATGCCAAGTATAGCGTTATCTATTATACTTCCGGATCGTCGACAACTTTCCAGTCCATCGGCGATTTCAGCGATACCCGCCGAGTCGTGGAGGTCAGTTTTTAAATTTTAAATTGAATTATGAAGCATGAATTATGCTTTAATAATTACTTTACCCCCACACCTTAAATGTCCCGCGTTCTTGGCGCAGGGTTGTCGCTTGCCGCAGGGTATAACGCCCTGCGGTCAAGGGGTGGGGGTTTACTCCAATGAATATTGTTTTTGGCTTCACCTTTGATATAGATATAAATTTTAAAAACAATAAAAAAAGGGAGGTAGTAATAAAACTACACTCCCGTTGTAAGCATTGGCAGGAAGGGAAGGATTTTAACCTTCAACCCTGTTTTTGGAGAACAGGCACTCTGCTAACTTGTTTATTTTACTTTTTCCCCAACGACAAATACTTTTTCGCCTTTTTTAATTAACCTTGGATGCGAAACAGACAATAAAATGCCTTTAAAAGGTGAAAATATTTTTATTTTTTCATTGGTTTCTAAAGCCAACATAAACCCGATTAAATCATTTTTTTGCACATTTGACATTATATTTTTTTCTGGAAAAAAATAACCTTCTGCTATGCTTCTAAACATTTGTCTCTCAAAATGTTCTATTTCAGTTTTTGTTATTTTTCTTTTGGCAATAGGAATAATTCCCATTTCGGCAAAGATATTTAGAAAACCGTGTAAAAATTTTTGTATATTTTTTCCAGAAAGGAAGTAATTTGGTGGCAGTTCTATGCCAAACGCCGGCAAATTATTTGTGATAGCTAATGAGCAAATTGACCCAGCTTTACCTATCTCTGTTTTCTTACTGTCTAGATTCCATATAATTTCCGGCTGGAAAAGATTTAATAATTTTTCCGACACCTCTCTTATTTCTTGGCCACCTTCTGATAATAGAACCCCCACAATTGGCGAAATTTGGTTTGGAAACGTATGTATATCTATAATAAGATTATGAGTCATGGCTATTTCGGCAATTAATTTGGCAATCATAGTTGTGTGTGTTTTATTTCCCAGATTACCAAATTCTCTATTTAGGTCTTTGTTATCAATTGGGTTAAGCCTTGATTTAATAGCAATGGCTTCAGTATTGGCGATAGGAATTAAAGTTATTGTTCCCGAGATTTTTAAATGATTTAATTTATCCATTAACAGTGATAATACAAGAGGACCGCTGTCCTCATCTCCGTGAATACCGCTAATAATAAAAATGCGGGGTGTTCCATTTCCATATTGAATAACCGGAATTTTTAAAGTTCTATTTAAAGACAAAGAAAACTTTTTCATATACCCTCCTTTGATTCAATTTTAATGTTCAAAATTATCTTACTTTGAAATAATTTTATTAATTGTTGCGCGGGTTTTTAATTTTGCAAATTTTGATAACTTTCCGTCCGTCATAAAACCACATAAATATTTATTTCTATCAGTTTTTTTTAACCCTTTATAAGTAATTATCCTTTTACCTCCTTTATTTTTTATATATATCTCAATCACCCTCATAATAAAATCATGAGTGACAAATAATATTTTCTTATTTCTTATTTTTAATATTTTTTTAAATATTTTATTTATACGATTATAGGATACGGTATTTACTGGTTCACAAGTTTTATCATCAATTTTCGCCATCGCTTTCAATACATTATTGTTAAGGTATTTGGGATTAAAATTTTTATTTTTTGGATAAATTTTATCTAAATTAAAATATATTTCCTTAAGTTCATAAATAATTTTGATATCAATTTCTTTTTTTAGCTTTTGATGTATAAATTGTTTAATCAATTTAGATGTTTCTAGACAACGTTTTGAAGAGCTTGTATAAATTATATCCAATTTATCAAACGGAATTATTTTTGAAATTTTTTTAATTAGTTTTATTGTATAAATTTTATCTATCGGGGGATTTAATTTTTCTATTGCTAAATCAGCCAAAATTTGAAAGGGCATTTTATTATGACTTTTATAAGGTAATAATAATTTTCCATGACGAATAAAAAATAAAGAATAATCTTTTTGCATATATGTTTAATTTAAGCGCCTAACGCACCATTTTGCGCGAGATGCCGAAAATGATAAATTTATTTTAATTTTTCCCACCTTTTAAATTAATTGATGTTATTATTTAAAAATTAAGAAAAAATAGGGTGGAAATGAAATTTTGGTATTCCACCCTTTTGATTTTATTTTAAAATTTCTACATATCCCTGAGGACCGTTTACTCGAACTCGCATTCCCGTTTTAAGGATTTGAGTAGCGCGTGAAACATTCAAAACAGCGGCCATTCCTACTTCCCTAGTATAAATAGCAGCATGAGCTAGTAATCCTCCGACTTCTGTTATTAATCCGCCCTTGGAGCCAATCACAGAAAGAAGTGGTGTCCATGCCGGATCAGTAGTTATTGTAACAAGTATGCCGCCTGGCCTAAGAGAAGAAATTGCCCCTTGATTATTGAGATCAGTAATAACAATAACTTCTCCTTCAGTGGTAGAATTAGTCACACCGATACCATAAAGTATGGATGAGTTAAGAGTTGGAGGCCTTCCTACAGCATCCAATTCTGAACTCCATACAACAGTAGGAATGTATAAAGATTTGTTCTCATTCCACTTCCTACGGCGCTCCTCTGCAAGCTGACGCATATTCTCATTATCACAACTACCAAGTAGAAATACCTCGGTTGGGTCAAGGTGAAAAATTAACCCATCTTCCCAGCCAAGCTTTTTATTAATAGTTAGAGAAATTGTGCGCAATATATCATAACCCCTAAGAAATTCAAACTTAGCAACTTCTCTTAAAGGAAGATATCTTCTGGCGATATTAATTTCTCTTTCAAGTTCACCACGAAGCTCAGCCGCGTCATTCAAAAGTCGTTCGATTAGAACACTACTTCTCTTAATACTTGCCATAAGTTCTTCGTATGGATCTCCACTAATCTTTTGAGCAAGCTCGGCTATTATTTTCGGCTGCTCATGATAACGAGGAATAGAAATCTCAAGCTCATGAATACCAAGGTGTCCGAACTCAGATAGCACATCTTTGATTGAAATGGCTTTATCTCTAAACTGAGAAAGGCGGACACTGAATGCAAGATTGGGATTAAGATTAAGCGGAATGCCACTGGTAATGGTGTTTAGAAATTCCCCGCCCTGCTCTCCAAACATTTTTTTCAGTAGATTGCGTAACCGAGCAAAGACAAAAAATTCTATACGAGCCGCCTGGACAAACATCACGCATGCTTCAATTCTTAAAAGGTCAGCAACTTCTTTGTAGCACCTTGCCATCATTTGCAAATCACTTAATAAGTGAGCTTCAGCGTACAGTGCCATGGATTTTCTCCACCGAGGAATAAATTCATCTCGACAGTATTTATCCATGCCATCCTCAATAGTGGATAAGTTACTAAAGAATTTTTGGTACAAACCATAGTATTTTTCACCAAGCTCGATGCCAAATAAACCCTCGAGAAACTCCCTTTCTGGGGTTTGTTGATAGAGAACAATCTCAGGATAGTTTGCCAATTTTTCTTCTTGTTTTATCTTGGCAAGATAAAATTCGATTATTTTAGTATAATCACCAAGAGCAATACCCTTGATTCGAAAGGTCATAGCATCGTGAACGATGCTACACCGTGGTTGACCACCAATAAGTGTGAAGAGCCCTGCATTCAACTCTGATCCGATTTCATAGCCCATCTCGTTTCGTCCAACTTTAATTGCACCATCCTCATGAGCAAAGCAATACGTGAATATCCCAAAAGCCATCTGACATGGATGAGGAGTAAGAATTTCAGCAATATTCTGATCGCTCAGTACATCTTCTCCAAATGAAATTCCCAGTCCATCAAGACGGACAGATTCAGCCTCAATTAAATTTTTTGCTTCCTGTATTGAAGTTGCCCTAATCCCGTCGATATTGAAATTAGACACTGTCGTAATGGTACGACTCTGATTGATAAAAATATTTTTCGTACCCCTTTCTACTGCCCATTCAATATCCTGATGAGAACTAAACAAGCCAATAGCTGCTCTTCCGTAAAAAACAATTTCTGCAAGCTGACTGTCGGAAAGAGAAATTTCATTCCGATTTCCGTCAACTTTTAACAAATTTCCCGTCTCAAGATTTATGTGGAATCTCACTGGTTTACACAATCCGCTTACAAGAGCCTCTCCTACTCCAGCAATCGCCTCCACAACAGCCTCAGAAGATTTGTTGATAGGACTCGTTGTAAATAAAACACCGGCAGTTTCGGCATCCACCATTTCTTGAACAATAAGTGCAAGCGGAGGAATTTCTACCTTGTGAACTTTTGCATAGGCTCGCACAGTTTTACTGTGCTGAGCTTGAATGCACTCAGTAATGATCTTTGCAAGATCATTTTTACTAACAAAAAGACGGGTAGTAAACTGACCTGCCCACGAAAGATGTCCATCCTCGCCAACAGCGGAACTTCTTACAGCGACTCCGTGACGGCCAAAGTTAAGAAAAGAAAGGATATCATTAAGAACATCCCTTGGTACAGAGCCGCCCTTCAGGATTGAGACAACAGTATCCGTACTGATAACAATAAATTCCTTAACAGGAAACTTAGCCATTTGAAGCTTGTATAATCTTTTTGCTTTTCCACCAACAACTTTCTCGTCAATTTTGCCACTTGAAAAATTTCTCACAATTTTCATGATTTTTCTCCTTTTCTCTCTTTTGTATAAAATCAATATTTTTAAAGAACGAATTTAACAACTTAACATAAATTGTCTGAGAAGTCAATATAAAAACCCCTCATCTTTTCGCCCAAATAAAAAATATTTGGATGAAAGGACAAGAGGTCATCTCGTGGTACCACCTTTCTTTCGGAAACAAAAAACTGACGCGGATGTGCCAGTATTTATTCCCACTTATCGACTCAAGACCCCTCCAACACTTCTCCCTATTAAGGGGAGAAATTAAGAGTGCGACATCGATTATTCTATGGTTACGGAGAAAGCCGGGCTTCCACTTGAGCAGAAGCCACCTCAGCGTGCCCAATCCCGATTTTACATCGGGACACGCTTCTTTGGTTTTAGAATTGTTAAGGTAATAGTATGTTATCATAAGCTAAAAAAACTGTCAATAGGTTGTACAAGATTGTAAAGGCTATTTAGAAATGTCATACCATTGGGCAAAGTAGAAATGTCATACTTGCCTAATTTATCTATTTGGCAGCCGTTAAAAT
>PETS01000006.1 GCA_002781265.1 Candidatus Falkowbacteria bacterium CG02_land_8_20_14_3_00_36_14
AAAAATTATTTCAGCCCAGCGGACGCGGTAAAGTCTGGTGGCTTTTTGCTTTTATAATTTTATTGGTTATAATCAGCGGAATTATTGACGCCGGGTCTTATTATAATAAAGGAGCGGATTGGCTATCGGCCAAGACCGGTCAGACTATAAAATTGCCGTATGCAAAGGAAATTCCTTTTCGCTTGGGCCTTGATTTGCAGGGCGGCACCCAATTGGTTTATAGCGCTGATGTCACTAATGTGCCGGAGGCCGATAGAAGAAGCGCTATTGACGGCGTCAGGGATGTGATTGAAAGGCGGGTAAATGTATTCGGAGTTAGCGAGCCTAATATCCAAACCAATAAAAGCGGGGATGATTATCAGGTAATAGTAGAATTGGCTGGAATTAAAGACGTGAACGAAGCTATTAAAACTATCGGGGAAACTCCGCTTTTAGAATTTAAGGAACAAAATACCGCCGTCAAGCAGTTAACGGAAGAAGAAAAAAATCAATTGATCGCCACCAATCAAGAAGCGGAGAAAAAAGCGGAAGAAATATTAGGCAAGGCCATTTCTGGCGGTGATTTTACCGCTTTGGTCGGTGAATTTTCCAATGATGATGCGGCTAAGGCGAACGGCGGCGATTTAGGCTGGGTTACAGAAAATGATAATCAGGCAATAGTCAGCCAAATAAAAGGATTAGATAAAGGCAAAGTTTATGCCGATTTAATAAAAACCAGCCAAGGATTTGAAATTGTAAAGCTGGAAGATAAGCGTGTTAAAATAAATCCATTTGACAATAAGAGCGAAAAGGAAGTAAAAGCTTCGCATCTTTTAATTTGTTTTCAAGGAAGCGATAATTGCGAAAATGGGTTAAGCAAAGAGGAAGCGCTAGCTAAAATATCAAAATTAAAAGAAGAAGCCATTCCGGCCAATTTTATTGATTTGGTAAAAAATAATTCCACCGAGCCGGGCGCAGAAACTTCCGGTGGAGATTTGGGCTGGTTTGCAAAAGGCGCTATGGTTAAACCGTTTGCGGATGCGGTATTTTCCCAGTCCGTGGGAACTATCTCCGACGTGGTAGAGACGCCATTCGGCTATCATTTAATCTATAAGCAGGAAGAAAAGGATTTGGAAGAATATAAAATCAGCCATATTTTAATAAAAACCGCTAAAGAGGAAGATGTCGCCGGACCGCAGTCAGAATGGAAAAATACCGAACTTAGCGGTAAAAATCTTAAACGAGCGGCTGTTAATTTCAACCCGAATGACAATTCACCGGAAGTATCTTTGGAGTTTGATGACGAAGGAGCGAAAATGTTCGCAGATATTACCGGAAGAAACATCAACAAGCCGGTAGCTATTTACTTAGACGGATATGCCATTAGCGTGCCGACGGTTAATGAAAAGATTACCGGTGGAAAAGCGGTTATTTCCGGAAGATTTAATATTCAAGAAGCTAAATTGCTGTCCCAGCGCTTAAATGCCGGCGCTTTGCCGGTTCCGATTTCATTAGTTAATCAGCAGACGGTTGGCGCGAGCTTGGGCCGCGATTCTTTAGTGGCCAGTTTGGATGCCGGCCTTTACGCTTTTCTTTTGGTTGGAATTTTTATGATTTTATTCTACAGGTTGCCCGGCTTATTATCGGTTATTTCTTTATTGATTTACAGTTTGTTGGTTTTAGCGATATTTAAAATTTGGCCGGTTACTTTGACTTTATCCGGCGTCGCTGGGTTTATTTTTTCGGTCGGTATTGCCGTTGACGCTAATGTTTTAACTTTTGCCCGTTTACGCGAAGAACTGCGCAGGGGCCGGCCGTTGAATTCAGCGCTGGAAGAGGCCTTTACCCGCGCCTGGCCTTCTATTAGAGATTCAAATTCATTCACTATTATCACTTCCATTATTTTGATAATATTCACCACTAGCGTGGTCAAAGGTTTTGCCGTAACGCTGATTATCGGCGTGGCTATGTCTATGTTTTCGGCGATTATAATTACTAGAACATTTTTAAGATTAATTCCCGCCCGTTGGCTAGAAAGTAAACATTGGCTTATCACCTCTATAAAAAAACAATCTTAAATTAATATTATGAATTATAGAATTATCCAAAAAAGGGGAATATGGCTAGGAATATCCGGCTCTCTTTTTATAGCGGCTGTAATTGCCATATTTATGTGGGGTTTGAAATTCGGAATTGATTTTACCGGCGGTAGTTTATTAGAAGTGAAATTTACAGGAATCAGGCTGGAAGTTAGCGCGATTGAAGGACAATTAAAAGATCTTAATTTAGGCAGTTTAATAGTACAACCGGTCAACAAAGACGGCATGATTTTAAGATTCCAGGATTCCAGCAAGGAAAAACACCAAGAAGTTCTTAATAAGCTGGATGAATTGGTTAAGAAAGACCAAAAAGATCAAAAAATAGAAGAAGTGCGGTATGATGCAGTCGGCCCATCAATCGGCATTGAGCTTAAGAGAAAAGCGATATTATCCATTTTTTGGGTCCTGGTAGCGATTGTTATTTATATCAGTATTGCGTTTTTAAAAGTTTCCAAACCGGTCGTTTCCTGGAAATACGGCGTTTCGGCGCTAATTGCCATGTCCCATGATGTTATTATCACTATTGGCGCTTTCGCTGCCTTGGGAAGATTTTACAACATGGAAATTAACGCTCCGTTCGTAGCCGCTGTCTTGACAGTTCTCGGTTATTCCGTTCATGACACGATTGTCGTTTTTGACAGAATCAGGGAAAATTTACCAAAAAGCGATGAAGATTTTGCCAGCACGGTCAATATCAGCTTGAATCAAACCCTAGGGCGCTCTATCAACACTTCTATGACGGCTTTGCTCGCTTTAGTGTCTATTATAATTTTTGGCGGCGAATCCATCAGATCATTCGCTCTAGCCCTAACTATCGGAATTTTTATCGGAACTTATTCCAGCATTTTTGTCGCCTCCCCCTTATTGGTGGTTTGGGAAAGACTGCGCAAAGATAGATAGAAATATTTGTAAAAATTATAAATATTTTAGAAACAGAATTATATTCTGTTTTTTTATTATTTCTATAATCGTATAAAAAATTTATACAGCTAAAATTAACTAAATTTGCCAGGCATCATAGAATTTTTGACAAAGGAGGTGCTAATAAGGTAGAATATAGATGTAAATGAAAATATAAATATTAATTATTTATTTAATTATTATTTTTTATGCGCCAATCACAATTATTCACCAAAACCGCCAAAGAACCTCCTAAGGATGAATTCAGTTTTAACGCGCAAATTTTAATCAGAGCCGGCTTTATAGACAAATTATTCGCCGGAGTGTACACTATTCTGCCGCTCGGCTTTAAAGTTTTAAAAAAAATTGAAAATATTATCAGAGAAGAAATTAATAACATCGGCGGGCAGGAAATATATATGCCGGCTCTTCATCCCATTGCCAATTATAAAAAAACCGGCCGGGATAAAATAGATGTGCTTTATTACACCAAGCTGAAAAATGGATCAGAGCTGGTTTTAGGCCAAAGCCATGAAGAAATAATCGTGCCCTTGATGCAGAAATTTATTTTATCATATAAGGATTTGCCTAAAATGGTTTATCAATTTCAGACTAAATTCAGGAATGAGTTACGGGCTAAATCGGGAATTTTGCGCGGACGGGAATTTTCAATGAAGGACTTGTATTCTTTCCATAAAAACGAAGAAGATTTAAACGAGTATTATAAGATGGCGCAAAAAGCGTATTTTAAGATTTTTAAAAGATGCGGTTTGCTTGATTTAACATATTTAACCTACGCTTCCGGCGGAACTTTTTCAAAATTTTCGCACGAATACCAAACCATAACCGAAGCCGGCGAGGATTTAATTTATATCTGCGATAAATGCGAAATCGCTATTAATAAAAAAATTATTAAAGAACAAAGCGCTTGCCCATTTTGCCAGAATAAAAAATTGCGCGAAGCCAAAGCCATAGAAGTCGGAAATATATTTAAATTAGGAAATCGTTTTTCTCATCCTTTCGGATTCCAATATACTGCCGAAGATGGAAGTAAAAAAGACGTGGTGATGGGTTGTTACGGCATTGGATTGGGAAGAACCATGGGTGCCATAACAGAAGTGCATCATGATAAAAACGGCATAATCTGGCCGGAAGAAGTGGCGCCATTTGTCGCTTCGCTTCTCAAAATAAAAAGTAAAAACGCCATGCCTGCCGGCAGGCAGGAAAAAGTAAAAAATATTGATAAAATTTCTGATAAAATTTATACTGATTTGCAAGATAATGGGGTGGAAGTTTTATATGACGATAGAGATGTGAGTGTGGGAGAAAAATTTGCCGATGCGGATTTAATCGGCTGTCCCTACAGAATAGTGGTTAGCGCCAAAACTTTAATGAAAAATTGCGTGGAAGTAAAAAGAAGAGGCAGTGATAAGGAAGAATTGATAAATATTAATGAGATTATAAATAAAATATCTAATTATTAATTGTTAAATGTTTCGTGATGTATTAAGTGAATTATGTTAAATAAATTTTTAGGAAAATTCAGCAAGGATTTGGGCATTGACCTGGGCACAAAAAATACTTTAGTTTATACCCCCGACAAGGGGATTGTTATTAATGAGCCATCGGTGGTGGCGGTAAATATGCGCACTGATGAGATTTTAGCCGTGGGCAAGGATGCGGAAAAAATGATTGGCAAAACTCCCAGCCATATTCAAGCTATAAAACCTTTAGTAAGCGGAGTAATATCCGATTTTGAAGTGGCGGAAAAAATGTTAAAATTTTTTATTAATAAAGTTCATAGCGAAAATTTTACATTAATTCCCCGCCCGCGGGTAATAATCGGCATTCCTTTGGATATTACGGAAGTGGAAAAAAAAGCGGTAGAGGATGCCGCCAAATCAGCCGGCGCGCGCCAAGTTTATTTGATTGAAGAATCAATGGCGGCGGCGATTGGCAACCGCATGCCAGTGACTGAAGCCAAAGCGACAATGATTGTTGATATTGGTGGAGGCACTACGGAAATATCAGTCATATCTTTGGGCGGGGTGGTGACATGGAAGACATTAAGGCAGGCCGGCAATGAACTGGATAATAATATTATTCAATACGTCAGAGAAGAATTTAATATGCTGATTGGCGAGCAGGTAGCCGAAGATATTAAAAAAAGAATCGGTTCAGCATCGGCCTTAAAAGATCCCATAGATATGCAAATAAGAGGCAGAGATTTGATAAACGGCCTGCCTAAGGCAGTGCAAATTAACGACAGCCAAGTAAGGGAAGCGATTGATAAAACCATAAGCCAAATTATTGAAAATATAAAAATAACTTTAGAAACCACTCCTCCGGAATTAGTTTCGGATATTTACGAGCAAGGCATTGTTTTAACCGGCGGCGGGGTGTTATTAAGAAATCTTGATAAAAAAATCGCGCAAATAATAAAAATTCCTATCAGAGTGGCTGACGATCCTTTAACTTGCGTAGTCAGAGGCACCGGCATATTACTGTCCGATCCGGAATTATTAGCCAAGGTGGTTTCTGCGAGCACGGAAGAAATTTAATTAAAATTGAATTATGAATTTTTGAATTATGGGAAAAATCAATTCAAAAAAATATATTATTATATCGGCAGTTATCGGGCTGCTTATTTTTTTGCATATTATTAAAATATTAACGCCGATTGAAAATATAACAGTGCGCCTATTTAATCCTATACTTGGCAGTTTATATAAAATTAGTTCTAATTTGCGTAATACATATAAAGAGCAAACCAATAAAAGAGATATGGCGAAATTGGCGGAAGGATTGGAAGAAAAAATAGAGGAATTAACCGTCCAAAATGCAAAATTAAAAGTTATTGAGGAAGAAAATCAAATATTGCGTGAAATTTTAAAATTTTCCAAAAGAACAGACGCCTCTTTTTTATTAAGCCATATTGTATCGCAAGAAGCAACAAATGAAGTCAGTAAATCTCGGACTATTATTATTGACAAAGGGGCGAGTGACGGATTGCGAAAGGGTCAGGGCGTTATAACCGGGAATGGAATATTAGTCGGGAAAATAATATCAGTAAAAGATAATTTATCAGAAGTTTGCTTGATAACCGATAGTTCTTGCAAGCTGGCGGCTATGGTGCAAAATCAAGATAAAACCAGCGGCATCGGGGAGGGTGATTCGGGATTAACGATTAAAATAAATTTTATTCCGCAAACTGAAATAATTAATATAGGCGATACGGTAGTTACTTCCGGATTGGATAATAATATTCCGCGCGGGCTGGTTATCGGCAAAGTGTCCAAGGTTAATAAAGAAAATAATGAACTTTGGCAGAATGCCGTAATCCAACCTCTAATTAATCTTGATAATTTAATCATTGTGTCAGTGATACTGCCCTAAGGGGATTTATATATAAATTTATGTACGGGAAAATTATTATTAATACATTATTAATATTTGCTTTAGTGGCAATGGAAAAATCATTATTGCCCAATTTGCCTTGGGGAATTTCTTATTTAAGTTTAATTTTAACAGCTTTGATATTTATTTTAGTTTTAAACGGCTTAGATTTAGCTTTATGGTGGGCGCTAGGAGCCGGTTTCTTATTGGATATCTTATCATTTACGCCCTTCGGCGCATTTATAATTATTCTGACGATAATAATTTTAACGGCTAATTTTTTATTAAATAATTTTTTTACAAACCGTTCTCTTTATTCTTTCTTCGCTTTAACTGTTTTTGCCATTTTCTCTTATGAATTATTTTTAAATTTTGTTAATTATTTTTATAAATTAGTCCTTGGCGATAATTCCGAAGTATTAAAATTAGATCTTAATTTTTTTATTTTTGAATTAAAATTATTAATATTTAATTTAATTTCAGTATTTATCATATTTTATATATTCAGTTTTATAAGCCGAAGGCTAAAACCGGTATTTTTAATAAGGAAATAAATTAATTAGATTATTTAAGACAGATGATATTTAGTAATTTTAAAAAAATAAAAAAAAATAATGACCCTTTTACAATCAGGGAGGGGGAATATAGCAATTTGGAAAAATCTTCTTATCGATTAAAATGGACCGAAGATTCTTTTATGCCCGAGGCAGAAAGCAAGCAAACAATCGGCCGGTCATTTTCAATAAGCAGAGTGTATATTATCGGACTGATATTATCATTATTTATACTTTTAATATTAGGCAGAACCGCTTGGTTGCAGATTGTCAAAGGTGATTATTACTATACCATGGCGGAAGGGAATAGAATACGCATTGAACGGCTAGAGGCTAAAAGAGGCGTGATTTATGACAGAAGCGGAAATTCTTTAGTTAGAAACACGGCAAATTTCTTGCTTTATATTGTTCCGATTGATCTGCCGGAAGATGAAGTTGAATTAGGCAATATTATTAACCGCATTAGCGGAATATTGGGCGACAAAAGCCCGGAGGAAATAAAAAATATTTTAGGAAATATAAAGCCGGGATCATTGGAAGCATATCAGCCGTTATTTATTGCTGATAATATTGAATACGAAAAGGCCATGCTTTTATATTTAGAATCATCTGATTGGCCGGGAGTGGTATTATCCAATAAAACCAGGCGGGAATATTATTTGCCTGGCTTATCGCTGGCGCATATTTTAGGCTATATCGGAAAAATAAACGAAGATGAATTAAAGACAGCCGACTCTGATTATTTGCCGATTGATTATATCGGTAAAACAGGCATAGAAAATTTTTGGGAAAATGAATTGAAAGGCGTTAATGGCAAAAAGCAGATTGAAGTTAATGCCTTAGGCAAGGAAAAAAAGATTTTAAGCCAAAAAGAAGCGGACGACGGGCATAATTTAGTATTGGCCATTGATTCGGAATTGCAGAAAAAAATGGAGGAAGTAATGGCCGTCAGTTTAAATAAATTAAAACTGCAAAAAGGAGTAGCCATAGCCATGAATCCCAATAATGGAGAAGTGCTGGCTATGGTCAGCCTGCCGTCCTATGACATTAATTTATTTGCCAAAGGAATTAAGATTAATGAATATAATAATCTTATTAGTAATGCCGATCAGCCTTTATTCAATCGGGCTATCAGCGGCGAATATCCTTCCGGATCAACTATCAAGCCAGTGATGGCCGCTGCCGCCTTGGAAGACGGCATTATAAACGAACACACAAGTTTTTTAAGCGTGGGCGGAATCGGGATCGGACAATGGTTTTTTCCTGACTGGAAATCAGGCGGGCATGGCTTAGTTGATGTCAAGCGGGCATTGGCCGAATCAATTAACACATTTTTTTATTATATCGGCGGCGGCTATCATGATTTTAAAGGGTTGGGGATTGAACGGATAATATATTATGAAAATTTGTTCGGTTTAGGATCGCAAGTCGGCATAGATCTGCCGGCTGAAGCCGGCGGTTTTTTACCGACAAAAAAATGGAAGGAAGAAACCAAGGGGGAGCAATGGTACATCGGTGATACTTACCACTTATCAATAGGGCAAGGGGATATTTTAGTTACGCCTTTGCAAGTAGCCGTTTATACATCTTTTTTCGCCAATGGTGGAAACTTATATCGGCCGTATCTGGTGAAACAAGTTTTGGACAGCCATGATAAAGTAATTAATAATACTAAACCAACGTTAATTAGAAATAATTTTATAAAAAATTCCAATGTAGCTATAGTTAGGCAGGGAATGCGCCAGGCAGTAACTTCGGGTAGCGCCGTTAGTTTGTCATCTTTATTGATAACTGTCGCCGGCAAGACCGGTACTGCCCAATGGTCTTCTGTAAAAAATCCCCATGCTTGGTTCACCGGCTTTGCTCCGTATGAAAATCCGGTGATAACTATAACAATCTTAATAGAAGAAGGCGGAGAAGGAAGCTCCGTGGCCGTGCCGATAGCCAAGGAAGTGCTGGAGTGGTATTTTGCTGATAAATAAAATTATTAAAAATGTTATCCACAATGATATAAATTTTAATGAATTAATAATAAATTATATAAAATAATATTAAATTAATTGTTTAGATAATAGTTTCACCCTGCGGTCTCTGCCACAGGGAACCGCTTAGGAAGGTTTGGAAACCATAGGTTTCCAAGTAAATAAAATTATTTCTTAATTCGCCCTGCGCCCTTGGCGCAGGGGAATAAACGAAAAAATAAAAATATTTAATATTAGCAAAATATTTCTAATTATAATAATAATTAGAGATATTTTGCATTTTAGAATAAAATAAGTGATGCATAAAGGTAAAATATGGTATAATAAAAAGGATGTTGAATTTAAATGGGAATTGCCGGCAGGAGTTACTGACGTGAGCGTATTATTCAATAATAATCCTTTGGAGGCTCCGCGCTCGGCTTCCGACGGACTGTTTTCAACTAAAACTTATAAAAATGTTGAGGATGGAACTTGGTATTTTCATTTAAAATTTAAAGATAAGAACGGCTGGGGGACTCCTGATTATTACCGGGCATTAATAGATACTGTGCGTCCGGAGACGTTTATTATTTTTGTGGAACAGCATGATAATAATGATTGGCCGGTATTAAAGTTTAAAACTACGGATAAGATTTCCGGCATTTCGCAATATGAAATATTCGTGGACAGCTTGGAAGAAAAGCAGTTTTTAGTGGAAGGGGAAGAAGTCTTCTTTAAATTAAAAGATTTGAATTACGGCAAGCATACGGCCATGGTCAGGGCGATTGACAAAGCCGGTAATGAAATATTTTCCACTATTGATTTTGAAATCGCCACGATTGCCACGCCGGTGATAAAAGATTATTCAAGGGAAATAAAATCAACCGACCAATTTTTTATCAGCGGTACGGCCAGGGAGGATGAAACTATAAATATCTACATTCAGGGCGTTAATGGACAGGTGATAAATAGAGTAACCCACAGCGATTTAAACGGCAATTGGTTTTTAATTTACAAAGATTCGCTTGCTAACGGCCGGTATGTGGCTTGGGTGAATCCGTGAATAAAAATGGCTTAAAAAGCAAGCCCAGCGATAAAGTAAGCTTCTTGGTCAGCCCGCCGGTGTTTACCCAGATCGGTTCAATTGTGGTTAATTATTTTACTGTCTTTGTGAGCCTGCTGTTTATGATAATATTGATAATTGTTTCTTTCCTTTATTTAGCTAAAATAATCCGGAAGAAGCTGAAGAAAGAGACTATAGAAGTTGAGGATGTTCTGCATAAGAATATTATTAAGCTGAAAGATATAGTTAATAACGAGATAATGGAGATAAAATTAAAAAAATTAGAAGATTTTTCTAAAGAAAAATCAAAAGCTAAGTCAAATTTAAAGAATAAAATTGATGAAATGGAAATAAAGATATTAAAAGAGATTAAGGATGTTGAGAATATTTTAAAATAGCATCAGGCAATATTACAAATTCCAGAAATTATAAAATAAGGGAGAATTTTCTTAAAGAATCTCCCTTATTTTTTGTCATAAATTAGCACTCTCTTGACAGGAGTGCTAAATATTGTATAATGGAATATATGGATGTTTATAACCGTAGAAAAATTATATTAAATACTATAATTAAAGAGCATATAAGGACGGGGGCGCCGGTTGGGTCTTCTGTTTTGGTAGAAAAATATAAGTTAAATATTTCCCCGGCCACTGTCAGAAATGAAATGGCTTCTCTGGAAGAAGAGGGAATGATTGAACAGCCGCACATCTCGTCTGGGCGTATTCCCACCGAAAAGGCTTACCGTGATTATGCTAATGAATTAAAAATAAAAGATTTGTCCAGTACAGATAAAAAAATATTAAATAATTTACTTCAAATTAAGAACAGCCCCGATTTTAAACAGACAGCCAAGGAAATGGCGAAAATTTCCAATAATGCTATTTTTTGGGCTTTTCATAAGCATAATCTTTTCTATACCGGCATTTCCAATTTATTGTCCCAACCCGAGTTTTTCCAGAATAATTTAATTTATGATATTTCCGCCATTATTGACCGCTTGGACGAAACTATAGATATAATTTTTGATGATATTAAAATCGGACAGGAAATTATGATCGGCGTCGACAATCCCTTCTCCGAACTTTGCTCCACCATAATGGTTAAGTATAAATCGGGCGGGAAAATCGGCTTATTGGGCATTTTAGGGCCGATCAGGATGAATTATGAAAAAAATTTAGCTTTGATTAATCATGTTTTTAATGAATTAAAAAAGTAATTATTAATCTGTGTTAATATGAATGAAGATAAAGACAAAAAAGATTATAAAAATAGATATCTGCATTATAAAAATAAATACCTGCGCGCTTTGGCGGATTACCAGAATTTAGTAAAACAAACCGCGCGCGAGAAAGAAGAATTCGCCAAGTTCGCTTATGAACAAATAATTATGGAAATTCTTCCGGTTTACGACAATTTGAAAATTTCCTTAAACCATATCGGCGAAGAAGAGAAAAAAAACGGCTGGCTGGAAGGGATTAAGCATGTTATAAGCCAATTTAAAAGCGTTTTAGAAATGGCGGGCGTGTCCGAAATAAAAACATCAGGCGAAAAATTTAATCCGCATACGATGGAAGCGGTCGGACAAGAAGAAACCAATGATGAAAAAAAGGACGGAATGATTGCCAGGGAATTAAGCGCCGGCTATAAGCTAAAAGGCAAAGTGATCAGGGCGGCGAGGGTAGCGGTATATAAAATGAAGCATGAATAATGAATTATGAATTATGCAAATCAAAAAAATTATGATTCATAATTCATTATTCATAATTCAAAAAAGTAATTTTTATAATTTTAATTATCTTTTCTCCCAACTCCGTTAAAACCGGAAGTAGGAGAGAAACATAAATTTATGTCACCTCTAATAAAATGGACTCCATTCTTTGAGCCGTTTGAGGATATGGATAAAATGTTTTCCGAAATGATGCCAGCCGCTTATAAAGGCCAATCCGGTTTTGTGCCGGCGATTGACATTTATGAAGACAAAAATAATGTTATCGTGGAAACCCAGCTGGCCGGAGTTGATCCGGATAAGGTTGATATTTCCATAGAAAACGATGTATTGTCCATTAAGGGAGAAAGCGTGAAAAGAAGCGAAGTGGAAGAAAAGAATTATTACCGCAAAGAAATCAGAACAGGCAGTTTTTATAGAAGCGTGCCTTTGCCGGCCCATGTTATGGGCGAGAAAGCCAGCGCCATTGCCGAAGACGGCGTCTTAAAAATTTCCATCCCCAAAGCGCGAGGAGTAAAACCGAAAACCATTAAGATTAAGACCAAGAAGAAGTAAATTTACATTTTTCTGTCATTGCGGGCTCCGACCCGCAATCCAGGGTGTAGCCGCAGGAACATGAAGCTAAATAAAAAGAAAGCGAGCGCTAAAAACGTTAATTGTAAGTTAATATTTCTACGGTTCCCCCCTGGATGCCGGCTCTGCGGCCGGCATGACAAAGAGGAAGAAATTAAAAAATAAAATGCTAAAATTTTTAAAACAATTTCCGGAAGTTTTAGCGGTGATGTCTGAAAAA
>PETS01000025.1:0-1340 GCA_002781265.1 Candidatus Falkowbacteria bacterium CG02_land_8_20_14_3_00_36_14
AATTTTATTTGATTTTTGTCAAATTTGGCTAATCTTAAAAATAATTTTTTGAAAAATTTTTACATTGGCGACACGGCCATAATATTAATTATCCACAGAAGGTAGCTTTGACTCTGCAACAGTACATAATTTGTCTTTAACTTTATTTTATGGTAGAATAGTAATAATGTTAATAACTATTAAATGCGCATAGATTAAAATATTTAATATTTTTAAGTATTATTTTTTATTTATGCATAAAAGAAAGGGGGTGGAATATGAAAAAAAAATTATTGTCAATTGGTATTTTTTTATTAATAATGATGCCAGTTTTGGCGATAGCGGCCTTGCCGGTTTATGCTCAAACTAATGCCTCTAACATATTATGGGGGGGCTTGGAAAATAATATTTCAACTGCCATTGGACTTGGCAACAAAGATCCAAGAGAAGTGGCCGGATCAATCATTAAAGTATTTTTGGGCTTTTTAGGTATTATAGCCGTAGTGATTATATTATTAGGCGGGTTTAAGTGGATGACTGCCGGCGGCAATGAAGACGGCGTGGCTGAAGCCAAAAAATTAATAACAGCCGGCGTTATCGGTTTAATAATTATATTAATGTCATGGGCGCTAGCTTCATTTGTTGTCAATCAATTATATAATGCGACTAGTATATAATGCGACTAGCTAAAATCTTAATAATTAAAGTAGAATTAAGAAAGTATTTCAGTATTATAGCAGTAAAAAATATTTTAAGCTAAAATCGGTTTTAGAAATAAATACAAGGCGGCCTGTTTAAGGAACGGGCCCGCCACTTTGGCTATAAAATACATTCAAATAAATTTATGTTTTATATCCAGAGTGGCGGGGTTGGCTGTTAAATTACGAGAAATAAAATATTCTTTTTTTTAATAATATTAATTACGACTTCAACTGTCATTCCCATAGAGGTTAGCTAATTCATAGACAAAAAAGATGGTTTCGTAGCTCAAAGTAAAAAGTAATTAGAAGTTGAAATTAGTAATTGGAAATTTTTGAATATGCGTGGTTTAGTTGATAAAATCAATAGAAATATTATTACAGCCATTATTTTACTTTTGGCTTTTTTTGTTTTTGCCCCGGCTGTTTTAAACGCCGAACTCACTGACGGCGGTAAGAAGGCCTTAGACGGATTAGATGAAACGGCGACGAAGGGTTATGGTCAGGAAGCTAAAAGTCTTAATAAAGATTTTGCTGTTGAGATCGGTAAAGTAATCGGCGCCATTCTGGCATTTATCGGCGTTTTATTCTTCGGCTTGATGATTTATGGCGGATTTACCTGGATGCTGGCGCGGGGCAATGAACAGGAAATAACCAAGGCCA
>PETS01000025.1:1351-2740 GCA_002781265.1 Candidatus Falkowbacteria bacterium CG02_land_8_20_14_3_00_36_14
AGGCCAAAGATTTAATTATCTCCGCTATCATCGGCTTGATTGTTGTTTTATCGGCTTACGCCATTACTTATTATATTGGCAGTGTTTTAACAAAAAGTTCACAAATTGCCCCACCCGGTTCCGGTTAATATTTAAAAGTAAATATGAAGAAATTATTAATTATTATATTAATTATTTTCCCGATTTTATTTTTTAATATAAGTTTTGTTAAAGCTGATACATTTAAACTTTTTAGTGATAGTTTAAATAATACCGCCATAAATAGCGGTTATGAAAACCAAACAGTTGGTCAAGATCCTTTTGTAGATACAATCGCCAAGGTGGTTCAGATGGTTTTAGGTCTTTTAGGGGTGGTATTTTTTGGCCTGACTATTTATGGCGGTTATTTGTGGATGCTGGCGCGGGGCAATGAAGAGGATTTAAAAAAAGCTCAGGAAGTTCTGCGCGGCGCGGTTATCGGGCTTATTATAGTAATTTCCGCCTATGCCGTCAGTTATTACATCATCAGCAAGATAGGCGCGAAAGCCTTAATTCCACAATAATAAATATAAATAACGAAAGTTATGTTTTTTAAATATTTTAAAAGAATATTAATATTAGTGATAATTTTTTTTATTACTGCCAATATTAATGTTTCGGCCGCGAATTTAAAAGATGCTTTTAAATCGCAAGATCCAAATACGGGGCCAAGTATTTTAGATAAAACCGCGCAAGGGTCCGGATTTAATACAGTAGTTACCGCAGATAATATTATTGGAGTAATTATCCAGACCGCTCTATCTTTGTTAGGGGTAATATTTTTAGGCATAATGATTTTTGGCGGCTATTTATGGATGACGGGCCGAGGAAACGAGGAAAGAGTCACGCGAGCGAAAAATTTAATATGGGCGGCCATTATTGGTTTGATAATAGTTGTTTCCGCTTATGCTATCAGTTATTTCATTATTAGTAAGGTCGGCGAGGGAGTGTTGCAGAAATATTAAAATGTTAGACTTATTGCTTGATAAATTAATTTCTTATGAAAAGAGTTTTTAAACAAATAATAATATTAGTCTGCCTGATAGCGGTTTTAATTTTGCCTTATTTTGTTTTTGCCGTTGATACGCCGCCGTTAAAAAAATTAAATGATGTGGCCGGACAGGGAAGGTATGAGCCGCTAACCGCCGGACAAGGAGAAAAAGCCGTGCCGAAAATATTAGCCGGAGTAGTACAGGGATTTTTAGGGTTATTGGGAGTGATATTTTTAATTTTATTAATTTATGGCGGCTATACTTGGATGACGGCCAGAGGGGAAGAAGAAAAGGTGGAGAAAGCCAAAGACCCTATCAGGCGGGCGATAATTGGCCTAGCCATAATCGTAGCCGCTTTTTCCATCACTTATTTCGTGTT
>PETS01000034.1 GCA_002781265.1 Candidatus Falkowbacteria bacterium CG02_land_8_20_14_3_00_36_14
AAGGCGATGACGTAATATATTTTAAAGGCGAAAAAGCTTATTATGAATTGATTTGTTATGATAGCAACAGAAATAAAAAAATTTCATCAGTTTATTCTTTTAATCTAAAAAAATCCGAAGAAGAAAAACCACGCGAACCCAAAGAACCTACCGGCACCACTACTACCACGGTTCTCCAGCTCCAAAGAAAAATAACCGAACTGGAAAAACAAGTAATTGAATTAGAGAAAAAATTAACTATATTGGATAATAAATTCGCCGCTAAATACTCCGGCACGATGTTTTTAGACGTAGAGAACAAAGGACGGCTCTGGTATGTTGATCCGGCTTCCAAAAACAGATTCTATTTTGAAAACGGCCAAGCAGCCATAAGCATCGGCTCTAAATTAGCCACCGGCATTAGCTACGAAGATATTCAGAAGATCCCGGTCGGTGTGCCGGACAAGCTGTATAATCTAAAAGATACGGACAGCGACGGCTTGCCGGACAGATTAGAATCCGCCCTTGGCTCTGATCCGAATAAAGCCGATAGCGATAGCGATGGATTTAATGACAAGCAAGAGTTGATAAATGGCTATAATCCGACCAATAATCAGAAGTTTGATTATAGCGATAGTTTGATTAAAAGATTGGAAGGAAAAATGCTTTTGCAAGTAGCCGGACCAAATTCCCACGGAGAGATTTGGTATATCCATAAAGGCCAAAGATGGTATGGCGGCACCGAGGATAGCATGTATGAAATAATGAAAGCCCGAAGCTTGGGCGCCACGGCGGAAAACATCAGGAAAATAGAAGTAGGCGGGGTAGAGGGTGTGGAATAATTAGTAAAATAAATATACGGATAGTGAATATTATAAAAACTTGCCAAAGAAGAGAATAGGCGTGGGTGCGTTAATTATGAATGCAAAAGATGAAATTCTTATCGTAAAGCCAGCCTATAAAGATCATTGGTCAATAGCCGGCGGCGTTGTTGAGGAAAATGAATCTCCAAAAACAGCCTGCCTAAGAGAGGTAAAAGAAGAAATTGGCATTGATTTAAAAAATGTGAAATTTTTGTGCGTGGATTATACGGCGAATAAGGGAGAAAAAGGAGAAAGTTTGCAGTTTATTTTTTTCGGCGGAAAGCTGAGCGAAAGTGAAATTATAAAAATAAGGTTGGATAAAAAAGAAATTGCCGAATTTAGATTTATAAAAATTAGAGATAGCCTGCCATTATTAAGTGAAAGATTAAAAATGAGGTTGCCGAAATGTTTAGATGCACTAACTAATAACATCGCCATTTATCTTGAAGGCGGTGGGTAAATTCAAGGTTTAACTGCACCACTTTCAATATATTCAGCAATTACTTCATTGGGAGTTAAAT
>PETS01000089.1 GCA_002781265.1 Candidatus Falkowbacteria bacterium CG02_land_8_20_14_3_00_36_14
CCTTTAGCCCTCTAAGCGTGTAAATTGTTTGCATATTGGCCTGCTTCGCAGTCCAATATGTGTCTGAACTTATTCAGTAGGCGCTTGGTATAATTTTTTAAATTTATAAAGGCAATTGCCGCAAATTTTTTTTAATGCTGGTTATTATTTCTTTCTCCGCTTCCTTATAATGTTTGTTTAAAATAATTTTAGCCATGCTTTTAGCGCCCTGGGGCTTAAATTCTTTAACCAGATTAAGCGAATTAATATTTTTAGTTGAATAAATCAATGCTTGGGTGGAAATTTTTTCGTTTATTATTTTCTCATAAATTATAACCACCACTTTAACTTGCGGAATGCTAACTATTAAATCATTAATTATTTCCATTAAGTCATTTTCGTTTGTTTTAGTTTTGACAAAATCGTCATTTATCAAAGTTGACCAAACTAAATTGTTTTCCATGGCGCTGGTCAGGCGGGTCAGCACTCTTCCCCATAAATTTAAAATATTTAGAGAGTGCGAACGGTAAAGCCGGTTTACTATTTCTTCCCGTTTTGCTCCCATAGAAATTAATTGGCCGGCGATTGATAAGGCCTTAGGAGATACATTTTGCGTTTTAAAACTATTTGTTTTAGAAATCATGCCGGCTAGCAGGCAGGTGGCGATATTTTCATCTATAATCTCGCGGGAATAATTTTCAAAAATAGAGAATAAAATTTCCGAAGTGGAAATAGCCGTTAATTCAACTAAATTAATTTGGCCGAAATCTTCATTAGCCGGATGGTGGTCAATGTTTATTATCGGCACTTTATAAAAAAATTCAGTATCATTGTCATAAATTTTTCCCAGTGATTCCAGGTCGGGCGTATCAACTGTAACAATTAAGTCATATTTAAATCCGCTGGAATGGGAGCTTATATCATCATGATTAAAAAACCCGTCTTTTGGTGAAATAATAAAATTCAAGGTATTATCTTCAACCCGGTATTTAATTTGATCTACTTTGGTGTTGGTTATATCTAAAGAGATGATAAATTGCCGCAGATTATCCAATGAATTTTTTATCTCTTTATAGTCCGGTAAAAATGAAAAAAGTTCGTTTTGGTCGAACTTTTCTGCAACTATGTCCGCATCTTTACCGATTTTTTTTAAAAACATATAAATAGCCAGCGCCGAAGCTACGGCATCGCCATCCCATGTTTTTTTAAAAGTAATCAAAATATTTTTAGCTTTTTTTATTTGTTCAAAAATTTGCTGTTCTATAGTCAACATATAAATCTATTTTGTAAATATAAAATAAACTGGCCATGAGAATTTTTGGGGATTATATTAATATATATGAATATAAATTATAAGTCAAGGGATTGTACAAGATACAAGATTCAAACCCTACTGCACCACCCTAAAGTATGTTAATATGAGCAATTAATTCATTTAGGAAATAATTGCTTAT
>PETS01000129.1 GCA_002781265.1 Candidatus Falkowbacteria bacterium CG02_land_8_20_14_3_00_36_14
TTATCCACAGAAGGTAGCTTTGACTCTGCAACAGTACAATTATATCATATTTTCTTTATATGCCATAGGTGAGTAAACTGACTATGGCAAAGGCGATAGCGGTATAGAGAGTGCCGGAAGCGACGGGCAGAAGAGCAGCCCAATTAAAAATAATAGACAGCAATAAAATTGATACGCCGACAACCTGCAAAATCATTTTTATTTTACCCCAAATATTGGCTTCTATTTTTCGGCCGGTAATTTTCCTGATCCAGGCAACAAAAATTATTATAACTTCAATGCCAATAATTATCATCGCAGTCCAAAAATCTATATATTTAAGCACTATGATAAACACCATGGACCCGACCAGAATTTTATCCGCCAAGGGATCATAAGCTTTCCCCCACTCCGTTATTTGGCTTCTGGCGCGCGCCATAGAGCCGTCAAGCATGTCTGAAAAAGCCACAAATAAAAATGCGAACAAGCCGATATAATATTCTTCGTAAAGCATTAATACTATCACTGCCGGTGTGGCAATAAACCGGAAAACGGTCAGGTGGTTCGGCTTGATATATTTTGGAAATAACTTTAATATGGTATTTGCCAAAATACGGTCATGCCAAAATATTTTGTCCGCTTTTTGATATTCATCGTGCGGCAAGGGCAATTGATTTTTTAACATAAATTATTTTTATAAATTCTTTATTTCTATCTGGCTTTCGGAGTTACCCAGAACCCCATATATTTTCCCAGCATTAATCTAGTTTGAGCGTCCAGTCCGGGAATGGCGCCGAATACAATTATAGTAACGGGTAAAATCAGCCATTGGACTATCATAGTAAAATATTTAATCAATCCGTATTTTTTCGGCTTTTTAGGCAGAAGCAAAGTGGAAACAATGGCTGACAATACCAAGCCGCCCATAGCGATGGTCATTAAGGTTCTGGTAATAAAAGGCAGATTGCTGGAAAGAACGGTAGCGCTGAATTTTTCGCCTCCTAAAATAATCGGTAACCAGCCGATGGCCCCAATAATAATGGCATTGGTCGCCCAGGAATGAAAACCGTAAAGCTGGACTAAAATGCGGTTGATAATTTTTCCCTTGGGCAATTGGCGCCAATTTTTTATAGTATTAAAAATCAAATAGGGCACATTTTCCACTCCCCATCCCCAGCGTTTTTGCTGTTTGTATAAATTTTTAATCGTCTTAATTGTGCTTTCATCCATGCAAACGTCCATTGATACCGGGAAATTCAGCGGTTCAACTCGATAATCGCATTGATAATATAAAAAACAGTGCCAGAATATCCTTGAATCTTCCGACACCATGGAGGTGGACCAAAAACCGATATCAACCAAAGCGCGCCACGTCATTGCATGCGATGAATAAGTAGCTAGCTTTTCCTGCCTAAGCTGCTGCATCATCTGCCAAAATGTATTTGACGAAGCCGCTACCCGGGCGAAAAAAGGCGCCTGCCAAATATTATTATGGTAGACCGGAATAGGCTGGTAGCTGGCGCGATAAGGATTAGCCACTGACAAAAATTTATGAGTTAAGCAAAAAAAATAACCGTGATAGATAACCGTATCAATATCAAATACGCTCACTAAAATTTTATCATAATCCAGATGGTGGCGGTCGATGATTTCTTTCCGAGCAGTCTTGGCTGCCCAGGCCTGATTAGCTCCCTTGCCTTTTATTTCCCCGGCAATATTATCAGGGTGGATGGTAATTAAAAAATTCCTGAATTTATAACCGTATTCTTCGGATATTATATCGGCTCTAACTTTTGCTTCCGCTCCGGCCCTTTGTTCAATAGCCAATATTACAATCATCTTATCCAATGGATAGCCGTCGGCTATAATCGCGTTAAAGCTTGTCCTGATAACATCCAAGCTTTCATTGAATGTCGGAAAAATTATCAAATGAATAATTTCTTCCCAATTTTTTATTTTATTATTAACAATAAAATTAATTCCTTTAACTTTTTTCTCCCAGTCAAATTTAATATTTTCCTTTAACCTCCGGTAGCTTATTAATAAATGCAGGCCGAGAAATATCACTAAAAGCAGCCAATAAACATCAAAGGCAATTATAAAATAAGCCACCCAGACCGGCTGGAAATAAGATAATATAATCAAGCTGATTAATGTTCCCCAAGATAGCAATCCAGGCATAATTTCTAAAAAACGGTATAAATTTTTTTCATTATTAAAAAGATCTGTCGCTTTACCGACTTTTAAATAATTCATATTGCTTGATTCTATTTAACAAAACTAAAATTTTTAAAATTATTTTTTAAATTTTATTATAAAAGGATATAACAAAAAAAATTTTATTCTGTCTAATATTATATATAAAAATAATTCGAATGTTTTTTTATCTGAAGAAATATTATAAAAATTATTATTTTTTATAGCTTTAAAAATTGATTCTTTATCCAAATCGGCGGATTCAATCATAGTGTAATCAGTATTTAAATATTTTAAATTATGAATATCGGAAGTGGCTATAAACGGCTTATTGAATTTTTTTGCTATTTGGCTAGCCTTATTATTTTTATTTATTCTTTTAGAATAATACCAAGAATGCTCAATGGCATCAAATAAATTAATATTACTGACTAATTTTTTTATACCCATGGATTGCATTAATCCAAAATTAGGATGAGGGGCGATAATAAAAACATGGGGATTATTTTTTTTATAGGCCTTCAGCATCTGCATATTTTTGACTTCATTTATTTCTCGACCGCAATTTAGAACCAGCACATGATAAGATAAAAACAGCCAATGCCTGAATTTTAATTCAATTCCCGGGATTAATAAAATCCCCCGGGCTTTGGCATAGCTTCCGTAACTTTCCCGGTAGATAAATTTTTCATGGCCGGTTAAGGCTAACACTTTAAAATCAAAATCTTTGGCCTTATTGATTAAATCAAATATGCAATAATTTATTTTAAATCCTTCAACCGCGTCTTCGCTTGTATGGGAATGCAGATTGGCTTTATATAACATAGCTATTATAATTTAACCGCTTTATTTTCCGATAAATTGCCTGCTTGCGGCTTTATGCGGACAGTATTTTTAAATTTGCCGGTATCTGCTTTTATTTTATTATTTTGCTTGAAGCCGATAATATTCCCTTCGGCAATGGCTTTTTTAAGAGAAACTTCTTGCTGTTCGGACGCTAGGGCTTCAGTTGAAGTATCTATATTATTTTTATAACTATATATTTTATTCAGCTCTTCTTTCTTGGTTTTTTTTCTATCAATCATTTCCAGCCTTTTTTCTTCCCGGATAATTGACAGGCAATTCTTGCAAAAAATCGGTCTGATGCCGTCAGGCACAAAAGAAACAGTGGTGGTTATGCCGCATTTTACGCATTGGACCTGATGTTGGTATATTTTATTATTAGTTATTTCACTTTTGGGGATTGGAATATTATTTATTTTTGGCTTATTTTTTTGTATGTTTCCTCCGCGATTAATATTTAATTTTGGTTTATCAGTATACATTATTTTATTGTTTGCCTCTTGCCTGTCTTCATGCCATCGAGAAATTTTATCTTCTACAAGCTCCCGTCGGCTGGCATATCTTTCCCGCGATACATTTATTACCTTTTCTTTATTGCCGGTTTTTTCCTTTTCGGTTAAAGGCGGCAATCCGCGGGCGGAAAACGGATCCGAGGCGATGCCGTCAATCATTAATTTTAAATAACATTCATACTTGGGCAGATTGACAATATCTTCATTGGTGAATATGGGCATAAATTCAGGCATTAATTCTTCGGCATCGGCGGCTCCCACCCGGAAAACTACCAGCGTGCCGACATTGCCGAATACTGCCGGCTTGACTGTTTCGCCCAATTGTTCTATATACTGATGAGCCATTATTAAATTCAAATGATATTTTCTAGCTTCGGACAATATACTGGCGAAAGATTCAGTAGTAAAATTCTGGAATTCGTCTATATATAAATAAAAATCTTTTCTTTCTTTTTCCGGCGAATCAACCCGGCTCATAGCCGCCAATTGAATTTTAGTAATCATCATGGCACCCATTAAGGCGGAATTATCTTCTCCAATCCGTCCTTTGCTTAAATTCATAATTAATATTTTACTTTCATCCATAATTTCCCTGACATTAATGGATGATTTTACTTGTCCGATAATATTTCTAATCAAAGAAGTTGATAAAAACTGACCGACTTTATTCTGGATAGGCGCTACCGCTTCCGAAGCGAATTTATCCGCGTAGCCGGTAAACTCATTGACCCAAAATGATTTTACCACCGGATCTTTTATTTTCTCAACCACTTTTTTTCTAAAAGCTTTGTCAGCCAGCATACGCGTGACTGCCAATAGGGTTGATCCGGGATAATCCAAGACGGCTAAAATAGTATTGCGCAAGATATATTCAAGACGCGGACCCCAGGAATCAGCCCATAATTTTTGGAAGACGCCAATCAACCCGGATGCCACCAAATGCCTAAGCTGGGGGTCAACTTGTTCCACCACATTAAAAGCTATTGGATATTCCATATCGCTGGGATTGAAATAAACGACATCATTGATTCTTTCCGAAGGAATATATTCTATAACTTTTTCCGCTAAATCGCCGTGGGGGTCGACAACCGCTACTCCTTTGCCGTTTCTAATATCCTGAATAATCATATTTTCCAATACCGTAGATTTGCCCATACCGGTCTTACCGATAAAATACATATGGCGGCGACGGTCGTCGATTTTAATCCCAAATTTTTTAAATTTATTGCGAAACGTAGTTTCGCCGAATATTGTTATTTCATTGTCCATATAATAATATAATATTTTTAAGCAAAGGGCAGGTTAGCCGGCGGATTATTATTTTTTATAATTTTTAAATCATTATTATCTTCGCCGAGCATTGTTCTATTTAATTCATTCCTAGGTATGTTGGGGCGAAATATATTATTTTTATTTTCGCTTTTTTTAATTTCCTCCGCCAGGTTCATTTTTTCTTCATTCGCAATTATTTTATTCAGCTGGCCCGTAACAATTTCTTCACTGACAGGCAAGCTCATAGGCGGTTCGCCTTTTTTCCCGGGCGTTTTTTGGATTAGAGGCGCTTTGACCGCGCTTTCCACCGGAAAATGCCAAAGAGTCGCCAGCTCTTCTATATTTAAAATACCCGGCCGGCGGCCGGCTTTATTGTCTCTTCTAATATAATTTCTGACAATATTGTTTTTGCGGCGGTTAAGCCGGCCTTCTTTGAATAAATAGGAAACCGAGGTAGCGGTTCTATCCATATCTGGTTTTATATTGTTTAAATCCAGAGTCGCGAATTGTTTGATAAAGCCGACAAAGCCATTGACCACTTTCGGCTTGTTCATCACGTCTTTTTTCGCCAGATAAACCATTCTAATTTTACATTCAAAGCCGAGTTTGGAGACTTTTTCGTGGATTGCTTCCACCTGCTTTTTTTCTTTGGGCTTAAGATTAATCATTTTTAACACATCATCCTTTTCATCTTTTTTTATTTCTGAATCTTCCCCAAGCTTATAAATCTGCTGGCTAATAAATGTTATTAAATTCATTATATGGTCAATAATTTTGTTGCCCCAAGTGCCTTTATGATTTTCCCCCAGTATTTTATTAACTTCTCTTTCATAAATATCGGGCCAATCAAATCCAATCGGTATAATAATAATTTGATACCATAACTGCTCGCCTTTAATTAAGCTACTGCATAAATCCATCAGCGTAGCCATAGTATCCTTGAAGGGATAACCTTCGGGATCCAATTGATGTTCAAATTCCTTATAGGTTTTGATCGGATAAGCGGAATTTCTTTTTTGGATAAATTCCGCTCCCCAGACATCATATTCATCATCGGGAAATCTGGTCGGCAGGCCTTCGGTGTAATCATTAACTTCAGTTATTTCCGCGTCCGAATATTGCGAATAAACGGCTGATTCCACCAAATTGCGGTATATTAAAGGCGTATGGATTAAAAACTGCGTATAGCCGTCAATGCTGACAATCTCCATACTGAAAGAAAGTTGGACTTCGCCTTCCCAATATTTTTTAATTAAATCATCTTGAGGCGCGGATGAATGAGCGCCGGCCAGATAAGAAAACATATTTTCTACCGCTTTCGGTGTCTGCTCATTCCCGCGCGGAATATCAATGGCCAATAATATGTATTTAATTCCTACCGTCCATTTTTTCCTAATATAAAACAGCCATAATTCTTTTGCGCCCCATAAAAAAACAATGGCTATGGGAATCCAGCCGACAGTTAAAAAAATATCCAACATTATTTTATCAATGCTTTGATTGGCAAATTCGTTGAATGAAGTTAAATCAATGACAATATTCATATGATTATTATAAAATAACTATTCTTACCTAATATGAGCAAGTTAAATATTAAAATTATATTTTTTCCATTTTATTTTTTCTTTTTTTATTTTACCATATTTTACCTTTTTCGCCAAATTAATGTATTAGTCCAGCACATTTTGGACACAAAGTTATTTTTAATTAAATAATCCACAGGGGTCTCT
>PETS01000126.1 GCA_002781265.1 Candidatus Falkowbacteria bacterium CG02_land_8_20_14_3_00_36_14
CGAGGATTATAAAAATTGTAATATAAGTCCAATTGAAAATGTCGATAAAAAATCATTTGAAGTATTTAAAGAAGATAATGAATACGCCATGGATAAAACTAATATGTACTTTAAAGGAAAAATTTTATCAAAGCAGAGTCTGAATATTACAAACAATAGTTTGTATAACAGCCTAAAAGGAAAAATTATATTGAAGACTGAAAGCAAGGGTGAGGCATATTACATAAATCCGAATAAAAAGGAAATGTATTCCCTGTCTCGACCAGTAATCGCTTTTCGAGTAATGCGCGAGCAAGGAGTCGGGATAACAAACGCAAATTTAGAAAAAATTCCAGTAGGCGGGAATTGCCCGTCTTATAACCAGAATTGCGATATTCAAAGCAGTAATAATTCTAAATTCGCCACCAGCCAAAAAGGTAAAATATTTTTACAAGTTGAAGGCAGCGGAGAGGCCTGGTATATAAATCCCAATAATGCAAAAAGATATTTTCTTGGTAGACCAACAGACGCATTTAACATCATGAAAACTCTAGGACTGGGAATTTCAAATGCAAATTTTGATAGGATGATAAAATAAAAAATAGCCCCAAATAATCCGTTTTGCCTAATCGGCAAAACAAAAACTTTTAATTACATCCGATAACAAACTGTATCTGGTTGCGGCTTTTCCGAAAGCCTCCACCCAAATTTTTACTCCTTTCAGTCGTGAAAACTTCAGATACAGCTGACGTTGTGCGAAATTTTAAAAAACAAATTTTTTCTATTTTATATTTGAGCCCTTTTAAAAATTTAAAAAACAGGGTTATCGAAAAATTGATAACCCTGCACTGGCGGAACATCACTATTGTGAATCCCGATATTTCACGCCTAATTCAAAAAATATTTTCAGGATTGCTTTTACCTCCGTATCTGCATCCTCAAATTTACAGCTTAAAGTTTCAAGGATGGATGCCACCCTATTGTGCGTAGGAAGTTCGTCATGGAAGAACGCCTTACCACCCCTGCCATAAGTATCCAGTTGTGTCTGAACCTCTTCTCTGGTTTTCGCCTCAGCAAAACGATGAATTGCAAGCATTGGCTCATCATCTGATTTCTCGGTATAGATTGTAATTTTCATTACCTTACCTCCTTTATGCGTGAAATTGTTTACAAAGTACTATGCTAATAATATCCTGGATTTTGAATCTTATACTACTTTTTGAAAATAGTCAAGAGCATGTACAAGATGAGTACATCGGTAACACTTTTGAGAATTCCAGGGGTGTTTGATAATTTTAGACCGTTGATTAATTAACTGAAAAACCAAAGGTTTTCCACTGGCTTAAAGCCATATTTTGTGCTAAAATTAAGATATAATTCACTAATTTTAAGCGCAAAATATATGT
>PETS01000014.1 GCA_002781265.1 Candidatus Falkowbacteria bacterium CG02_land_8_20_14_3_00_36_14
CTTGAATTTTAGAAAAACTGCCAAAGAACCTGAAATTTCGGAAAAAATATCGTCTCGAACCACATTTTATAAAAGAAAATTTTTACATACTATTTGTAAGAAAGGATTACATATGAATGAATTCCCAAATATACAAAAAGAAGCGCATGAATTTAATAGATTATTAGATGAAGGGAAAGTTAGTAAAAAAGATTTACAGGAAAAATTAGTTGACCCAAAAATTTCACCAGAAGCTTTTCTTGAGCGTTTAAGGGCAGAAAAAGATGGCGAACTTCTGCTTTATTTAATCAGCATTCCGGGAACTTGTTCTTACATAACTAATAAAGAGCGTTTTGAAGTAACAAGAGAATTGTTAAAAAACGGAGAGTCAATACTACCGGAAGCAAAAGCAGATGGAGTGCTATCACTTCATGTTGCTTTATCAAATAATATTTCAACGATGGTTAATTCTGATTGGAATTGGGCTTGGGATCCCAACGAAGATTTTCACTTTGATTATGATATTTTCGAAAAAAAAGGTAGAACAAGAAGAAGGGGTGTAGGTGGCCTAATATTAAAACCAGAATTTTTACAGAAATTAGGGTGTAATCCTAATGATTCAGAATGGTTTTTAAAACTATCATATGAGGATTTTGAACAATTCAGTAGGCAACAAAAACAAACAAATCCCGATATTGACAGACGAGACATTCATTTTATCAGAGGCATGCAGTCTACACAACTATCGAAAGAAAATGTTTTTTCTGGTAGGAAGGTTGAAATAGATCATAGTAGTCAGGGGAGGAAAGGCATACCGGTTATTGTTGCTAACGATGGAATTCGAGCTGCAACTTTTTCTCGGGATGGCCAAACAAATCCGGTGCCAATTACTCCAAATGATGTAGCATTTTTATTTGAAGTCGAATTATTGGAAGATGAAGCAATACAGTACAAAACCGTTGCTAAAGGCAGGGATTGGGAAAAAGTCAGGTTTTTTAGGGTGGATGGACGAGAGGTTGCAGACGAAGACCTTGACAAAATTAGAAGTGAAGCGAAAGAAATGAATCTTTGGGAAAAGTATTCTGCTTATTATGATTTAGCTTATAAAGGCGCTTCAAAATTAGCAAGAAGAAGGGGATGGATAAATCAAAAGCATGAATAGCAAATATGAATAATAAATACTATTGCAAATTGTCAAAGATCGTGGCGAAGTCGCTCAAATTTTGGAGGGTTGGCCGTTCTCGACGCCTGTGGCGGTGAGGAGAAGCCCCTGCTTGCGTGGCCGAAGCCACTTCGACGAGGCGAAGGCCCGCGAAAATTCGGAAAGGTGGCGGAGCCGCGCCGCTCAAAACCGCCAAAGAACCTGTTAAAAACATCGGCTCGAACCATATTTTTGGAAAAGAAAATTTTTTCATAATATTCATAATTATCTTACAGAATATCCGGTCAACATTCTGTTATTAAAAAATTAATTTTATTTTTAAGAAAAAACTTATGCGCTTACAAAACAAAATTGCGATTATTACTGGCGCCGGCTCTGGTATCGGTCGAGGCATTGCATTGGCTTTTGTTAAAGAAGGAGCCAAAGTAGTGGTGGCTGATTGGTCAGAGGAGGGTGGGAAGGAAACGGTGGAACAAATTCGGAAAATAAACGGAGAAGTAGTTTTTGTTAAAACAGATGTTAGTAAAACAGCAGATATTGAACAGATGGTAAAAACTTGTTTGGACAAATTTGGCCAGGTGGATATTTTGGTCAATAATGCTGGTATTCATAGAGCTTACAATCTTCATGAAATGTCTGAGGAAAACTGGGATACGGTTTTAAATGTTAATCTCAAGAGCGTTTTCTTGGGCTCTAAAAGAGTAATTCCTGAAATGCTCAAACAAGGTAAAGGCAAAATTATAAGCATAGCCTCAATTGCTGGTTTGGTTGGATTTGCTCAAAGCGGTGCCTATTGCGCCTCTAAAGGCGGAATAATTGCTTTAACTAAAGAAATGGTCTTGGAATATGCTCCGAAAAAAATTAATGTCAACTGCATCGCTCCCGGGGTGATTAAAACCGTGATGACAAAAGATATGATTACTGACCCAGCCACAAAACAATTTTTAGAGAGCTCAACTCCTTATCCTCGATTAGGTGAACCAGAAGATATCGCGATGGCCGCAGTTTATTTAGCGTCTGATGAATCAGATTTTGTCAATGGCGAAGTTTTAGTTGTTGATGGCGGGTGGGTAGCTAAGTAGTTTTGCGTTTTGAATTTATACCATCAATAATAAATCAATCAAAAGAATTTGCCGCCAAAGAAAAACTTGTCGTACCTTCGGTAGATCTCCCGAAGGGAGAAAATTGTCATCGGTGCGGCTCCGCCGCATTTTCAGAATTTCGCGGGGGGCTTTCCTCGCCGCCGCAGGCGGCGAAATGCGTTCGGACTAATTCAAGAATACAGCACTAGAATTAAACTTTTTTATTTTTAATTAATAAATAATGCCCTCATTATCACAAACTATCGGCTGGCTCCTGGTGTATAAATATTATATTTTGTTTCCTTTGGCCATTTTTGAAGGGCCGATAGTGACTGTTATTGCCGGTTTTTTCGTGGCTACGGGCTTTTTAAATGTTTTTTTAATTTATATTATCGTTATTTTAGCTGATTTTTTAGGAGATACCCTATTATATCTCTTGGGACGGCAAGGTAATAGTTTTATTGTCAAACACGGCGCAAAAATAGGATTAACCGCCCAAAAACTGCGACAAGCTGATGATTATTATAAAAATAATTCAAAGAAAACGGTTGTTATGTCTAAAATTTTTCATGGCATAGGCATAATCGGCCTGATATCCGCCGGGATTTTGCATATTAATTTCAAACACTATATCAGATTATGCATTTTAGTCTCTTTTGTCCAAACAGCAGCCCTCTTGATTGTTGGATTTTTATTCGGGCACGCTTATTTGCGAATAGCTGAATATTTGGATTATTTCGCCGCTTTCATCAGCGCCTTGGCGCTATTGGCTATAGCATTTATAATTTATTATAAATCAAAAAAATCATCTTAATCATCAAAATGAACGGACTAGATAAGCCGCAAAAAAAATTAAATATCGCCATGGTCTGCGATCCAATAACCGATTATATAGCCGGGGTTTTTAAGTCAACCACGAGATTTTCCGAGAACTTGCGCGACCGGGGGCATAAAATTATCTTTATCGCCGCCAAATCCCCTTTTAGTCAGGAAAATAACTGCTATAGCGGAATGAAGGTTTATAGATTTCGGTCCGTATTGTTGCCCAAAACGGAAAGCAGATTTCGGCTGGCCTTGCCGACTGTAGCCGAAGTTAAAGAAGTTTTAAAGAAAGAAAATATAAATATTGCGCATATACTTTTGCCGACTCCGCTTGCTTTTATTGCCGCCAAGGCCGCGAAAGTATTAGGCATTAAAATAATTATGCACTCGCATTCCCAGCCGGAAAATTTATTTTTACATATTCCAAAATTTGCCGGACGGGAAATTATGAATAATCTGTATAAAAAATATCTTGTTAATTTATATATGCGGGCCGATGCCCTTGTCTATCCCTCGGAATTCGCCCAGAAATTTTTTCCAACGCTCAACGCAAAAATATATAATAAAGTAATAAGCAACGGGGTTGATACTTCGGTTTTTAAAAAAATGGATGCGGAAAAATTATTTGTTAAATGGAATCTGCCCCGGGAAACAAAAAATATTTTATTCGTCGGCCGGCTTCATCCGGAAAAAAATATTGAAATTTTAATAAAATCCGCTCCTTTAATTTTAAAAAAATATCCCCAGACGCATTTTTACATAGTCGGCCCCGGCCATCAGAAAGATTGGTTGAAATCCCTGGCTAAAAAGCTTAAATTGGAAAAAAATTTAACTTTTTTTGGCAAGGTTACGGACGAGGAATTGGTTATGTCCTATAACGCTAGCGATATTTTTGTTCTGCCGTCTCTGGCAGAACTTGAAGGCATGGTTGTGCTTGAAGCCATGGCCTGTGGCCTGCCTATTATTATAGCCGATTCCGAAAATAATGCCGCCAAACATTTTGTGGATAATAATGGTTTTCTTTTCCGTTCCGGGAACCCGATAGATTTAGCCGAAAAAATAATAGCTATTTTGGCGGATAATTCTTTGCGCGAGCAAATGGGAAGCGAAAGCTTAAAAATAAGCAAGCAATTTGAAATTAATCAAAGCGTTTTAAAGATGGAAAATTTATATTATTTTGCGCTTTCCCAATAAAAATATGAAAGAATCATTTCTTCCTCAGACAAATATTTGCTACCGGATAAACGATTTTAACCCCCAAAAGCAAACCATTGTTTTTGTTCACGGGGTTTCCGGCAGCTTATCGGCCTGGCAGGAATTTGAAAAGAGGTTCAAGCAAAAATACAATATTTTAATGTTTGATTTAAGAGGCCACGGTCGGTCGTTTAAACCTAGAACCTACGAATCATATCGCATAGAATTATTTGCGCAAGATTTGCGCGATCTAATAGATTATTTTAATATAAATAAATGCGTATTAATCAGCCATTCATATGGAAATTTGATAACGTTAGCCTTTCTTAAAAATAATCAAAATCGGGTAGATAGGGCGGTTTTATTTAGCCCTCAATACGCGGTAAAGAAAATACCGCTGGCGCGGATATTTATGCCTCTTTTTCGCCTGGCGGCCAAAATTAAACTGCCTGTCCCTTTTTCTAAAATCCGGGGGCGGGTTGACTATGCCAAGTATAAAAATACCACAGATTGGAATATACGAAGAAATTTTGCTGATATTAGAAACACCGGATTGCGAGTGTATTTATATTGCGCCTGCCAAGCCCATGGATTCAATGGCGAAAACATATTGGCCAAAATTAAAATTCCAGTTCTTATTATCCACGGGAAAAAGGATACTATCTTTCCCCTTAAATACACGCAAGTTATGGCTGATAAAATACCGGCGGCAAAAATGATTGTTATTAATAACGCTGATCATATCCTAGTACTGAATCATTTTAGAGAGATAGCCCCAATGATAGAAAATTTTGTAGAAGGATTAAATCAAAGTATTCCTCGGAGCTCTGCTCCGGGGTATTCCTTGCAAGGAAGAGTTTGAGAAACCATTGGTTTTTCAAAATAATTATTAACTACCTTAAGGATACCTCGTAGCTCTGTCGCGGGGTAATTCATTACAGCCAAGTTCAGATAATTTTAAAAAATTATGAAAAAAATATTAAGAGAATATAAAATATATTTTACTAATAAGGAATTCGTTTTATCTTTTATCATGGCCTTTTTACTTCTTACGGCAAGTTTGATTACAAATTATCACGCGGGAAGTTACGCTACCGAAATAGCCAGTAATTCAGTAACTGATGTTATATTAAGCAATTTGCCTGTTTTTAATGTTAATGGCATTTTTATTTACGGCTCTCTTTTATTCTGGATTTTTATTGCTCATTTATGTTTTTCAAAACCGCGAAGGATGCCGTATATCGGCAAGGCCATTGCTTTATTCGTATTTACTCGGTCTGCCTTTGTGACGCTTACCCATATCGGGCCATTTCCGACGCAAATAGCCATTAATTCCAATATTCTTAATAAAATTACATTCGGCGCGGACTTATTTTTTTCCGGCCATGTCGGCCTGCCTTTTTTAATGGCTTTAGTATTTTGGCAAAATATCCGCCTTCGTATTTTATTTATTATTACGGCAATCATTTTTGCCGTGGTAGTGCTGTTAGCGCACGTGCACTATTCTATTGATGTTTTATCCGCCTTTTTTATAACTTATGCCATTGTTGATGCCGCCAAATTTTTATTTAAACGAGATTTAAGAATTTTTCAAGACGGCATTTCAAATGGCGGCAGAATTTTATAAGCATAAAAATAATTAAATTCAATCATAAAACTTAAATTAGCCCTTGATAAATAAAATTAATTCTGATAATATAATTATGAAATTATTGGTTATTTATTTAATTCTTTTAATCGAGAGGGTAATTCATTTTAAAATTTATTTTGTCAGGATTAAATTTCCCAATCTATCATAAAATATAATTATATCGTCTGTAAGGCGGGCTTGCCCGCCGAAGCCCCGGTTTAAACCGGGGCATAGGCGGGTATCGTATAATGGTTATTATATTACCTTGCCAAGGTAGAAATACGGGTTCGATTCCCGTTACCCGCTCTAAAATTTTTAATTTCCAATTTCCAATTTTTAAATAATGATTAAATCAAAGTATTCTTCGGAGCTCTGCTCCGGGGTATTCCTTGCAAGGAAGAGTTTGAGAAACCATTGGTTTTTTAAAATAATTAACTACCTTGAGGATACCTCGCAGCTCTGCTACGGGGTAATTCATTTTTTAATGTTTAAAATTAAGATATTAGAAAATTATTTTAAAAAATTATAAAATTATAAATTATTAAAACTATGCGTACAATTTGGCGAAGAGCAAAACAAACACCGGATAAAAGAAATAAAATAAATGAACAGATTAAATCGGAAGAAATTTTTTTGATTGATGAAAATGGCGATAAAAAAGGGAAGATAAATACTATGGCCGCTTTAGCTATGGCCCGGGAAGCAGGGCTGGATTTAGTTGAGGTAAATCCCAAAGCCGAACCGCCGGTAGCAAAAATAATGGACTATGGCCAGATTAAATATATGATGGACAAAAAAGCGCATAAGCAAAAAGTCCAGCAAAAAAAGGTTGAAACCAAGGGAATCAGGCTATCGGTCCGCATCAGCCGCCATGATTTTGATTTTCGGCTGGAACAAGCGAAAAAATTTTTAATTAAAGGCCATAAGCTAAAAATTGAGATAGTGTTAAAAGGGAGAGAAAGACAGCATCCGGCTAAAGCTGTTGAGATAATAAATGCTTTCATTGAAAGTCTGGCCAAAGAGGAAAAATTAAACCTAATTAAAGAACAGGACTTGACAAAAATGAACGGAAGGTTTACTATATTATTAGTAAATAAAAAATAAACGGTTTTAATGTTAATAAATAAACAGACGTTTAGGTCTGTTTTTTAATTAAACTCGCTAGATTACATAGATATTAAGATAAATATATGCCAAAAATAAAAACTCATAAAGCTACGGCTAAGCGCATTACCATAACTAAAAACGATAAATTCAGGCAAAGGAAAGGCGGTCAAGATCATTTTAATTCCAGGGAATCCGGCAATACCATTAGAAATAAACGCCGTGACATTAATACCGATAAAAGCCATAGTAAAATTATTAAATTATTAATTCCTTATAATTAGGATAGATATAGGGCGGTGGTAAATAAATTGTAAGTTATATTTAAATAAAATTTTAAATTATCACCCAATTGCCTGATATACTATTTTTTTTATTTATTAATATATGCCAAGAGTCAAAAGAGGCACAACCCATGTTAAAAAAAGAAGAATACTTTTAAAAAAAGTTAAGGGTTATCAGTGGGGAAGAAAAAAATTAATTAGATTGGCAAAAACAGCTGTTAATAAAGCGGGAGTGCATGCTTATACCGACCGCAAAAAAAAGAAAAGAACTATGCGCTCGCTTTGGCAGATTAAAATAAATGCGTTTTCCAGGGAAAATGGATTAAATTATTCTAAGTTTGTTAATAAATTAAAAATTAATAAAATAGAGTTAGACAGAAAGATATTAGCTGATTTAGCTGTTAATAATAAAAAAGTATTATCTAAAATTATTAAAACGCTATAATATCATATATTCATAGGGATTAAATATTAGACAAAAACACTGAAAAGGGAATTCTTTTGGAAATATTGTTCTTACAACGACTATATGGAATTTATGCAATACAAGTATAATTTATGGCAAA
>PETS01000122.1 GCA_002781265.1 Candidatus Falkowbacteria bacterium CG02_land_8_20_14_3_00_36_14
ATTGAATACAATTTTAAAAGACCGCACCAATCTTTAAATTATCAAACACCCCTGGAATTCTCAAAAGTGTTACCGATGTACTCATCTTGTACAAGGTCTTGTTAATTTTTTTTAAAATGATATAATAGACATTGTTTAATAATAATCAACTATGGGAAATAATAAAAAAAGGATATTGGTCATTGAAGACGATAATATACTAAGTTCAATGTATAAAACCAAGCTTGAATCCGATAATTATGAAGTTACAGTGGCAGTAAACGGAATTGATGGTTTAAAATTGGCTAAGATGGGAAATTATAATTTAATTTTATTGGATATTATAATGCCTTTATTGGACGGTTTTGTCGTGCTGGAAGAATTAAAAAAGGACAGTAAAACAAAAAATACTCCGGTTATTTTATTGACCAATTTGGGGACGGAGGAGGACGTGGAAAAAGGAAAGAAATTAGGCGCGGTGGATTATATTGTTAAAGCCAATATGACGCCGAAAGAAATTAACAAAAGGATTAAATTATATATTAAATAAAGTTATTAATCCGTTGATGAAATTTTATATTTTTTAAAAAATATTTAATTTGATTCAAGGATTTATTTTATATGCAGCATCCAAGAGAAGAAAAAACTTTTATAATGATTAAGCCCGATGGAGTGAGGCGGGGTCTGATTGGGGAAATTTTAAAAAGAATTGAAAGAGCGGATTTAAAAATAGTCGCTTTATCAATGTTTCAGCCGACTAGGCAACAGATTGACGACCATTACCCCAAAGATAAAAAATGGATTGAAAGATTGGGAGATAAAACAAAAAATACCTATACTAAATACGGCTATGATTTAATGGGTGAGATGGGGACTGAAAATAGCTTAAAAATTGGAGAAGAAGTCAGGAAGTGGCTTATTGATTATATGGTTTCCTCCCCTTTGGTTAAGGTGGTGATCCAGGGCTCTCATGCTGTTGATTTGGCAAGAAAAATGGTCGGTGTTACTATGCCGGCGCTGGCGGAAATGGGCACCATTAGGGGCGATTTTAGCGCTGATAGCGCCGTCGCCGCCAACCGCGACAAGCGGGCGGTCCATAATATTATCCATGCTTCTGAAACTAAAGAAGAAGCCGAATATGAAATAAAACACTGGTTTGGCGCTGATGATATTTGTTCGTATCGCCGGGCGGAAGACAGTTTAAGGGAGTAATGATTGTGAAAAAAATATTAAAATATTAAATCAAAGTATTCCTCAGAGCTCTGCTCCGGGGTATTCCTTGCAAGGAATACCTCCAGGCTGTCCGAGAACTAAACTAATTTCCAGTGAAATCGCGCAGCGATTGAGCTAAAATTAATAAGTTTTTCCCTGTTTTTTT
>PETS01000114.1 GCA_002781265.1 Candidatus Falkowbacteria bacterium CG02_land_8_20_14_3_00_36_14
TCCGAAGCGCGCGCTCGGCTGACAATAGCCGGAAATGATTTGCAGGCGTTATTTGAACAGATAATCAAAAATCATCTTGGCTCATTTAAGAACATAAAAAGGTTTGTGCCTGCCGTAAAGACAGCAATTTACTCGTGGTTTAGAAAATATCTCGGCGCAAAAGCGTGGCCGGAAGAAATAATAATCGTGCAGATGATTTTTGCGCACAACGGCAACAGAAAAAAGTTTGAGGAAATTTTGGCGAGCGCGATTGAAAAATACAAAGCGGTGCGAGAAAAAGAAATCTTGAAAAAGGTTGAAGAAAGCGAGCAATGGTACGATTTTGAAATCGCCAAAGAGAGCTTTTTCAATCAATACGCCGATGAGCGCGCGGATTATGAAAAATATGTTTATGAGCCGTGCTATTTAAGCATTGGCCGTCTTACGCCCGAAAAGAATTTTGAAAAGTTTTTAGCCGAGAACAGCGACAAAATAATTTGGTGGTGGAAAAACGGCGAAAATAAGCAGGATTATTTCGGTATTAAATACGAATACCCCGCCGGAGTTATCCATACTTTTTACCCCGATTATCTTGTGCGATTGTCTGACGGACGACTTGGAATTTTTGAAACGAAAGATATGGGAGATCGCGACGGCGGAAATTATACAAAAGCCAAAGCTGAAAAATTGCAGGAATTTATCAAAGAGCAAAAAGGCAAAAAACTTTTCGGCGGGATTGCGATTGAAAAAAGCGACGGCTGGAAAATAAACCAAAAATCGGTGTATAATTGGGACAAGTGCGAAAAGAACGATTGGAGTGATTGGGAGAAGTTAAAATTTTAAGCGGCGCGCCAGCTAAAGTTGGCGCAAATTCCGTCGGCTGAAGTCTGCCAGCAGGCGGAGCGTCAGTTTCTTTCCCTCCGTCGCCTTTCTGGCTTTGGCGGGCAGGCAAAAAAGGTTCGCGCATTTTCAAACAAAGGGCACATAATTTTTATATAGCTTGTATTATTTATCATGCCACCTTAGCTCAGTTGGTAGAGCAATAGTTTTGTAAACTATGGGTCGTGGGTTCGAATCCCTCAGGTGGCTCAAGTAATAATAAATTAAAAATTGAAGAATTAATTTATTTCATATTATCTAATTTAAAGTTTAGGATGAGAAGTTCATCCTCCGAAGCGGAGCGAAGGGGGAAATCCCTCAGGTGGCTCAAAATTTATCCCGCGTTTGCGGGATCTTTAGTATAATAGAAATATGAAAAATATTAAAGATAAAATTATTAAAATTAAAAATAAATAAAAAACCCAGTTTAAGCAAACTGGGCGGGAAAATTTTTTAAGACAGGCCGAATTTCACGCCTAAGGGGTGTTCATAAAAAATACTTTCTTCAGGGCATAGCACGTAGTATTCGGATAACAAGGTGGGGTTAGCATTTTCTAAATTTTTTAAATGTTGGACAAAAACGGCATGTCATACTACATCCTTCTTCTTTATTTTTTTCATTAAAAATACTAAGGCATTTATTGTAGTAAGGGCAGGTTTTGTTTAAACGATGAAATTTTACTTCTTCAAATTCAAGCTCTCTGGTCAGCACGCCGATGCGAATCGGTTCATTTTCAATAGTTATAATTCTCGCAACATATAAAATTTCACTTTTTCCGTTATCCGACATAGCTTCTCCTTTTAAAGGTGCGTTAATGTTGTAAATTTTAAGCTATTAATAAAAAAAAGTAAAGAGTGTGTTGCATAAATGGCGATAATTAGATATTATTAATGTATGGCAAAATTATATTTATACAATTCTCTGACTAGAAAAAAGGAAGAGTTTAAGCCAATAAATAAAGATAAAATCGGCTTATATACCTGCGGGCCGACAGTTTATAATTACGCCCATATCGGAAATCTTCGCACCTATGTTTTTGAAGACATTTTAAAGAGAGTATTAAAATATAACGGATATAAGGTTAACCACGTTATGAATATTACGGATGTGGGGCATCTGACAGGTGATCGCGATATGGGAGAGGATAAGTTAGAAGTTGGATCAAAGAGAGAAGGGAAGAGCGCCAAAAAAATCGCAGATTTTTATACAAAGGCTTTTTTGAATGATTTAAAAAAACTAAACATAGAAATGCCGGATAAAATGCCCAAAGCCACTGAATATATAAAAGAACAGGTTGAGATGATTAAAACTTTAGAAAAAAAAGGGTTTACATATAAAACCAGCGATGGAATTTATTTTAATACTTCCAAATTTAAAAATTATAATAAATTATCGCATTTAAAATTAGATGAATTAAAAGAAGGAGCGCGAGTTGAGAAAAATAATGAAAAAAGAAACCCAACGGATTTTGCATTATGGAAATTTTCCCCTCGGTTGCGCTCGGGGCAGGTCGGCCGTCAGCAAGAGTGGACAAGCCCATGGGGAGTCGGGTTTCCCGGCTGGCATATTGAGTGTTCGGCTATGAGCATGAAATTTTTAAAAGGCCGGTTGGATATCCATTGCGGCGGCATTGACCATATTAATATCCACCATACCAACGAGATTGCCCAGTCCGAGGCGGCCACGGGCAAGAAGTTTTTTAATTACTGGCTGCATGGGGCGTTTTTAAATATTGCCGGCGGCAAGAAAATGGCCAAGTCGGAAGAGAATTTTTTAACCCTGGAGAACGCTTTAATAAAAAAGGGGATTAATCCATTGGTTTATCGTTTTGCGGTTTTGCAGACCCATTATAGAAAAACTATGGAATACAGCGAAGAGGCCATTGGCGCGGCTAAAAAAGGATTAAATCATTTGTATAATCAAATTAAAGAATTAAGGAATAAAAAAGGGAAAATAAACAAAGAACATGAAGATAAATTTTTAAAAGTTGTAAATGATGATTTAAATTTGCCTCAAGCATTGGCTAAAGTGCAAGAATTATTAAAATCCAATTTATCTAATCCGGATAAATTTGCGACCGTTTTGCGTTTTGATAAAATATTGGGGTTAAATTTAGACACAACTAGTAATAAATTAGAATTGCCTGAAAATATATTTCAATTAGTTAATAAACGAGAAGGAGCTAGAAAAGAAAAAAATTGGGAAGAATCGGATAAATTGAGAATAGAGATTGAAAAATCAGGATATTTAATTGAAGACACTGAAGACGGCATGAGGATAGGAAAGAGGTAAGATGATTAAAGAGCAAGTTTCAGAGGTTTACATGCTGTATAAATTAAAACGGGATTCTTCATTCCGCTCCGCTCCATTCAGAATGACGGGGAAAAAAGGAGGCACGTCGTTGTATGACCGTGCCTCTTGAAGTGTTTTGAGCCAACACTTATTTTATTTATTTTTTTTGTCTTGGTACATCGCCGCGTCCGCGGCGATTAATAATTCATCAATTGTCTCGCCAAAGAATTCTTTTATACCAATGCTTGCTGAAACATTTTCTTTTCTAAGGATTTTTTTTATCTCCTTAGAAGTTTTATAAGCGTTAGCATAATCATCTTCGGGGAGAATAATGACGAATTCATCCGCTCCGGTTCCCAGACGGGCGATGGTGTCCACATTTCTCAATCTGCTTTTTAAAATATCAGCAACTTTTTTAAGGAGTTTATCTCCTTTATGATGGCCATGCTGGTCATTATAAATTTTAAAGTTATTGATATCTAAAAACAAAATTGACAAAGGCGAACCATATCTTTTTGCCCTTTCTATCTCCTGCTTTAATTTTAAAAGCAGCAAACGCCGATTGGGTAAGCTGGTGAGCGGATCAGTTAAGGATTGTTTTTTCTCCTTTCTTAAAAGATAAATCAAAAAAATACAAGTTAAACTCAAAATAATGTTTAAAATAAAAAGAACTAATAGCATTTTCTACTCGTTTCTGGCTCGAGTTAGAATTTATCCCCTAAAACTATATTAGCGGCTCGTTATCAAGGTGTTTGGCGGCTGGGGAAGCACAAAAATGGCAGGATTTATAAGTTAACATAATTATGAAAAATAGTCAAGATTTTTGGCAAAATTTAAAAATCTCCGCTAAAGGCGGACAAGCGATTTATGCCTTAGCGCCAATGGCAGGTTTAACTGATTCGGCATTCAGGCAGATATGCAAGGGCTTCGGAGCGGATGTTTTATATTCGGAAATGGCCAGCGTTACGGCTTTGGTTTATTCTCCGGATAAAACTTTGGCCATGCTCAAGTTTAATAAAATGGAAAGGCCTTATATTGTCCAACTATTCGGCAGTAATTCTAAACATTTTATAAAAGCGGTAAAAATAATTTCTAAAAAAATTAAGCCGGACGGCATTGATATAAATTTTGGCTGTCCGGTTAAAAAAGTCCAGAAGCAGGGAGCCGGCGCGGTTTTAATGGATGATTTAAAATTATCCCGGGAAATAATAAAAAGCGCCATTGTCGGCACGGTTTTGCCCATATCAATAAAAATAAGAAGCCAGGCCGGTAGAGTAGACGCTTCGCAATTTTTAAATAATGTCAGTGATTTGGATATTAAAGCGGTGATGATCCATGGCCGAACGCTTAAGCAGGGTTTTGCCGGAGACATAAATTGGCAGATAATAAAAAAAGCCCGTGATTTTTTCAGAGGGGTTATATTGGCCAATGGGGGAGTTAATAGCTGGGATAACGCTATTGAGCTTCTTAAAAAAACCGAAGCCGACGGCATTGGCATCGCCCGCGGCGCTTTAGGCCGGCCTTGGATATTCGAAAATGTCAAATGTCAAATGTCAAATGTTAAAACTAAAGAAGATATTTTTAGAATTGCCATTAAACACGCTGGATTGGTTGAAAAATTAAAAGGTAAGCAAGGAATAATAGAAATGAGAAAGCATCTTTGCGCTTATGCGTCCGGATTTCCCGGCGCGGGAGAATTGCGCCAAAAATTAGTGCAAGCAGAAAACTTAAAAGATATAAAAAGAATATTGGAATAAAATATTTACCCCCTACATCAGTATGCCTTAGGCATAAGCCCAACGGATGAATGGTTATTAACGCGAAATGCATTAATCCTAATGCCCCGGGCGTAAGTCCGTGGTGTGGGGGTTTAAAGCCATTTCTTTTTTTTGAAAAATATAAGCATGCCTAGACTGCCGAAGAGCATAATGATAATAACCATCCAGAAGCCGTTGATGCTGTTAATAAAAGGCATGCCGTTTATGGTATTCATGCCGAATATGGCGGCCAGCAAAGTCAAGGGAAATACTATCACCGAAAAAATTGTCAGGGTTTTCATAATATCGTTTAAACGGTAGTTCATTAAGGACTCATTAGTGTCATTTAAAACATCGATTATTTCTTTTTGATTATCAAGAATTTCCCAAATTGTTTTGGAATAATCTATTAATTCTTTATAATATTCTTTTATATTTTCCGAAGGGACAATACCGCTTTCCATTCCTAATAATTTTTTAAGGATATTTTTATGGTTTTGCATAATGCGGCGAAAGTTAATAATATTTCTTCTTAAAGAGAGAATGCTGGCGACGGCCGTTTTTTGTTTTTGTTCAAATATTAAATCTTCAACATTAGTAATGTCAATGCTAATTTTATCAAGCATAGTAAAGCAATCGGCCATTAATTTTTTTAATAATTCATATAATAAAACCGCGGCAGACTCAAATCGGTAAGACAATAAAGAATCTCCTTCTTTTTTACATAGGTTAAAAAATTTATTCAAGGCGTCAATATTTTCCGTAGAAAGAGTTATTAAATAGTCTTGGCTGATGAAAAAATCTATTTCGCCGGCTAAAATTTGGCCGGCGTTAAAGATAGGAAAATGAAGTATCAAAAATAAATAATTATCACCTTGGCTGATGCTTGGCCTTTGCGCTATGCTTTTAGCCGAAGAAGCGCGCAGATGATTAAGGTTAAAATCATATTTCTTCCTTAAAAATTCAATTTCTTTTTTGCCGGCATTGCTTATTTTAATCCATTTAAGTTTTTCACCCGGTATTTTGGGGTTATCAAGTATTATTTCCTGTATATTTTTTGCTATAGCTTTGAAATTATTTGGCATATTATTATATTTATACAACAACTTGATTTTTTAATTATAACTAAAAATTATTAAGAACAGGTATAATTATTATAACATATTTTAGAATAAAAATAAATAAAAAAGCTTTAAATGTAAAGGCTATTTAGAAATGTCATACCATTGGGCAAAGTAGAAATGTCATACTTGCCTAATTTATCTAT
>PETS01000090.1 GCA_002781265.1 Candidatus Falkowbacteria bacterium CG02_land_8_20_14_3_00_36_14
AGATACCACTGGAGCTTGAAATTAGAGACCCCTGTGGATTATTTAATTAAAAATAACTTTGTGTCCAAAATGTGCTGGACTAATACATCTACTTGAAAAAAATTAATATTAATGGTAAGTTTTAAAAAAGGATTTAATCCTTTTTATTTTTTATTCATAATATGGGTCTGTAGCTCAGTTGGTTAGAGCGCTACGTTGACATCGTAGAGGTCTGCAGTTCAAATCTGCACAGACCCACAAAAAATTATATTGCGCTTGTAGCTCAGCGGTGAGAGCACCGGCCTTATAAGCCGGGGGTCGATGGTTCAAATCCATCCAAGCGCACAAAAATTTTTCTTGCATTTTTTTACAAATAATATTATAATTTAACTAACTTTTAAAATTTTTTTTAATGAATTACCCCGCAGCAGAGCTACGAGGTATCCTCAAGGTAGTTAATTATTTTGAAAAACCAATGGTTTCTCAAACTCTTCCTTGCAAGGAATACCCCGGAGCAGAGCTCCGAGGAATACTTTGATTTATATAACTTTATAATTTATGAAAAAATTCTTTAAAAAAATTATCGGTTTTGATAATAAGCAAGATAAAAAACTAGAGCTAATAAAAAATTCTGAAAAAAATGAAGAAAATTATGATAATGAGAAATGGCTGGATGAAGATTATGAAGAGGGGCAGTTATCAATTGACGTTTATCAGACTCCAAAAAACATAATTGTAAAATCAACTATTGCCGGCGTAAAATCAGACGATATAGATATATCAATCAACAACGGCATGATCACTATCAGGGGTAAAAGGGAGGTAAAAGAAAAAATTAAAGAAGACGATTATTTATATAGAGAATGCTACTGGGGAGCTTTTTCCCGTTCTATTATTCTGCCGGTTGAAGTAAGGGCGGAAAAAATTAACGCTTTCTTGGAAAACGGAGTATTGACAATAATTCTTCCCAAATCAAAAACTTCTAAGCAAATATCTATTAAAGTTAAAGAAAAATAAAAAATTATGAAAATAAAATTGACCATTGATCGCTTTGAAGGAGAAATTGCTGTCTTAATGAACGCGGATAATCATTCTATTAATTGGCCTAAAAATAATCTTCCTCAAAATTCCCAAGAAGGCGATATAATTTTTTTTAATATTAGCCTCAATGAAAGTGACGAAAATGAAAAAAAATTTATGGCCAAAGATATTTTAAACGAAATTTTAAAAGAGGACTCTTAAAAAAATATTTATTGATAAGGCAATGGCTGAAGAAATAAAAAATAATAATAGGCTAAAATGGTTGCTTATTATGACAATTTTTTTTTCTATTATTTTAATATTAATTATTACTGCTTGTTTGCTATTTAAAAAAAAATACGAAAATAAAATTTATCCCGGCCTGTATCTGGGAGAGCTTAATTTAGGCGGCCAAACTGCCAATGGAGCCAAAAATGCCATTAATCAAAAAATAAATAAAATTAATCAGGATGGCATCGCTGTTTACTATAATTATCAAAGTAGCAATAAAAAGGGAATTATTTATCCTATTATTTCCTCAATGGAGGGCGATTTGGCCTATGAAATAATAAGTTTTAACGTTAATCAGACGGTCGAAGCGGCTATGAGATTCGGCCGCGATAACAACTTTTTCGTTAATTGGCAAAACAAAATAAAGGCCTTGATTTTTAACAAGCCAATTGGGCTATCCGCTGCGCTTAATGATGAAAAAATAATCGAAAATTTAAAAAATAATTTTTCTCAATACGAAACTCCGCCGACTGACGCCCAGTTAGTATTCCAAAAAAATATTTCCAACTTGGCTGGTTATTTTACATTTGATTCTTTAAATTTTATTATCACTAATGAAAAAGCCGGAAAAACAATAGATTATGAGCAAAGCATCAGCCAATTAAAAAATAACTTAATCCGATTAGATTTTTCGCCGCTTGAGCTTCATGACCAGATTAAATTGCCATCTATTTATAAAAAGGACTGTTTAAATATTGAATACAAAGTTAAACAAACGCTTAGTTCTGCCCCCATTGCTTTAACGCAAAATATAGCTACTTCTTCCGACTCTAATAATAAAACATGGGAAATAAGCAAGGAACAAATAGCCGGCTGGTTAAATTTAAAAATTAACCAACAAGCACCAAGCGGGGAAAAAATATTTATTGGTTTATATCCCGATAAAGTAAAAAACTTCTTACAGGAAAAAGTAGCGCTAGAAATTAATATTGAACCTATTAATGCTAAATTTGCAATAAAAGACGGAAGAGTCAGCGAATTCCAAGCCAGCCAAAATGGTAAAAAGTTAGATATAGAAAAAAATTTCTCAAAAATAGAATATGAATTTATAACTGAAAATAAAAACGAAATAAAATTAATTATTGATGAAATAAAAAGCACGGTCAGTACTCAAGAGGTAAATGGCCTGGGAATAAAAGAAATTATCGGCATCGGCGAATCAAATTTTTCCGGATCGCCAAAAAACAGAAGGCATAATATTAAAATCGGGGCGGACACTATAAACGGCACCTTAATAGTGCCGGGAGAAGAATTTTCCCTTATAAAAACTTTGGGTGAAATTGAAGCCTCAACTGGATATTTGCCAGAATTGGTGATAAAAGACAATAAAACCACTCCTGAATACGGTGGCGGCTTATGCCAGGTGGGAACTACTATGTTTCGCGCCGCCTTGGCGTCAGGCCTGCCTATTACTATGCGCCAGAACCATTCCTACCGAGTTTCTTATTATGAGCCGGCCGGAACTGATGCCACTATCTATAATCCTTGGCCTGATTTTAAGTTTATAAACGATACCAATAATTATATTTTAATCCAAAGCCGAATTGAAGGAGATAATTTATATTTTGATTTTTGGGGGGCGAAAGACAATCGGATTATAGATCGGACCGATCCGGTAATTTATAACATTACCAAACCCGGCCCGACAAAAATTATAGAAACGCTTGATTTAAAAGTTGGAGAAAAAAAATGCACCGAACATGCTCATAATGGCGCTGACACTTATTTTGATTACAAGGTTGTTTATAATGATGGACGAGTGGGGGAAAAAAGATTTAATTCTCATTATGTCCCTTGGCGCGAAGTTTGTTTGATTGGCGTAGAAAAATTATCGGCTGATAATAATACAAGCGCCACCTCAACGGAAAAATTAAAAAATAATTAAAAAATCTTTAAAGTTATCCACAATTAAAATATTTTTAATTTTAAAATAAAAAAAAGATCAGCTTAAGCGGGCAGGCAAGAAATTTCTACCAGGAATAATGTAGTTGACACCAAATTGTTCCTGGTAAGAAAATCCCCATGCTTGTCGTGCCTGACCCGCTTAAGCTGATCTTAATTAATATGGTATTATTTTTTAAATCGTAAATATTCTGAATTTATAAGATTATCATATTAAAACAATCTTGTCAAGTTAGTTGGTTTATTTATAAATAATATTTGCTAATATTACATAAAAATAAATAAATATTTTTAAAAAATTGACAACTTATATACATTTTAACAACAAGATAATAACAAATTGCTAATAAAATATTTAACTATTGTATTAACAAAATTTTAAAAATAATTTATTTAAATTTATGCAAATTAAAATTTTGTAATAATTATTTTAAAAAAAATTGTAAAAATAAAAATTAATAAATTTTATTGCCAAAAGCATTGTTAATTTAATAAAAATTGTATATAATATAGATATAAAATAAATTTGGAGTTTTAGTTTAAATTTAAAATTAAATTATACTCTTAATTATATTGAAAGGAGGTGAATAAAATGGCAACAAAAAAGAAAGCTAAGAAAAAAACAGCCAAGAGAAAAGCTGCAAAGAAAAGATAATGAATTATTAGCAACTTATGCCCTCGCCTAATTATTAGATATTAAATAAAAATATTTGCTATCTGGTAATTCGGCGGGGGAGGAGAAGAAAACTCCAGCTATAATGCCGGAGTTTTCTTTTTTTATAAAAATTTATTTATTATAATAAACTTCGCTGCCGACCCTCTTTTCTTCCATTGTCTAAAAATATTTTTATTTGCCCGTATTGCCCGTCAAAACCAGGGCTGATAATTAAGTTTCCTTCTCTTACTCTTTTAATGCCTTCAGCTAAATTGGTATTGGCCACTTGGGCAATATCCGCCAGCGGCGCTTCTAATAATATATGCAATTCCGAACCTAATTTTTTTATTAAATTATTATATTCTATTTGCACTTTTTGCGCCTGCCGATTTTTAATATTTAAGCTGACCGCGATTATTTTATCCAACTCAACTAATTTTTTAAAACCGGGCGCGGTTTTAAGTTTATACCCTTCTGACCGGTCAGCCAGTTCTGCCACTCTGTTTAATACGCCGATGGTCAATGGTTTCTTGCAGACCGGGCAAATATTATTATTTTTTTTAGATTCTTGAGGCATCAAGCATATGCCGCATTCCCGGTGCCCGTCATAATGATACATGCCTTCTTCGGGATAAAATTCAATAGTATATTGCAAATTTTTTTTCTGCTTGATTGCTTGGTAAATTTTATCATACGAAACTTTGTCTAAATCAAAAACATTGGCTTCACGGGCGATATTAATTAGGGAATGCGCGTCCGAATTGGAAAGCAAAGTTAATTTATCCAAGGCCGACAAGCGCCAATTCATTTCCGGATCGCTGGACAAACCTGTTTCATAAGCATAAATATTTTTCACTTGCTCATGAAAACATTCTTCCATGGAATCAAAGCCGGATTTGGAGCCGAATACGCTAAACCACGGCGTCCAAATATGGGCCGGGTAAATTAAAAAATGGGGATGGATAGACAGGCATAATTTAACCAGATCCGGCGCTTTCATTCCTAAAATCGGCCGGCCGTCGGAGCGGATATTATAATTTTTATCCAAATATTTATTCAATTCTTCCACGGCTTTAATATTAGGCGCGTGCACCATAATATGGATTCGCCTGGCTCTGTCCCCGTCTTTATAAATTAACGCCAGTTCAGTAGAAAGAATAAATTTTATCTTACCATCATTAGATTTTTTTAATTTATACAAACATCCGGCATCCTCATTTTTTCCACCACTCTTACCACCCCTGCCTCCCTTTCGAAGGGGGGGGCCGCAATCGCCACCTTGATAAAGGGACCTGTCTGCCGGACAAGCAGGGTTGGGTGGGTTTATTGACGTTTCTTCCAATTCGTTTTTTATACCCAAAAACCACTCGGGATAAGTAAAATCGCCAGTGGCGATAATGTCCACGCCTTTTGTACGGCAGGCCTTCTCAATATTTTCCAAAGTCAATTGGGAAGAGCAGGCGCGGGAGTATTTGGAATGAATATGAAAATCAGCGATTTGGCGCATAAAACAATAATTTTAAATTTCTGATTTTTAAACAATTTTTAATTAATTTATAACTCTAATTTTTTACAGAATAATTTTTATTCTTTTATTCCCGCCCGCTTCGCCATAGCTTTAGCGAGGCGAGCGCAGGCGGCCAGCCTGCCGGCAGGCAGGTAATCAATGGTTTAATAATACAACTTCTTTTAGTCTCGGCGCATTCTTCACGCCAGGAACTACTCCACGGCGGTTAACGCCTGTTAAAAATTTTACTTCTGCTCACGCTAAAAAATAATTTTCAATTGAAAAACGGAACTGTTCAATAAACAATTCTTTAAAAAATCCGGCGCTGTTTTGTTCATAGAAAAGAATAACCGCTTTTTTATAAGCGGCTTCGTTAATGCTCCGGTAAGAAAGAGGGCAAAAGCCATGCACCAGCAAAATGGCGTTTCCTAAAATTCTTGAGATTCTTTTCTTGCCGTCGCCGAACGGCTGGATGTAGGCAATCAAGAGTGTCGCCGCCAGCGCTTTAACAAGCGGACTTTTTAATTTGTTGACAACTTTTATCATCTCTTCCACCGCTTCTCTTATTTGATAAATATTATCCAGCGGCTTGTATTTTGTGCCGACGATGCCGACAGGTTGTTTGCGCAGACCGTGGTCCACGCCCAAATTTTCTATAATCAAGCAATAAATATTTTCAATTTTCCGCAAATTTAACTCTTTAACCGTCTCCTGATAGACGTGGAAGCAGTGGCGGTACAATTTTTGAGGCCGGCCTTTGTCCGCCTGGCTAAGGGCGGAAAAATAAGATTGGCGGTTTTTATTTTTAAACAGCATCACTCCGTATCCGGTCTTTAAAAGCATCCAGATAAACAATAATCTTCCCACCCGGCCGTTGCCGTCGGCAAACGGGTAGATATATTCAAAACGCGCGTAGAAATCGGCGGCTGAAATAAACGGATGGAGTTTTTTCTTTCTTTGCTCGGCCAGCCATAAAAGTAAATCGCGCATGCTGGCGCGGACCTTGGCCGGTGGCATTGTTTCCTTATTATTCACGATAATATTTGCTTTTTTGTATCCCCGGGAACGCCTAATCCCTTGGTGATTATTTCATGCAGTTTTATAATAGATCTTTAATTGAGAATAAAATCACCCGAACGCATCAAGGCAAATGCCTTGATTAAATTATTAACCTCCAAAATTTCTTTGCGGGCAACGTTTTTTTTAGTTTATTCCCCTGCGCCAAGAGCGCAGGGCGAATTAAGAAATAATTTTATTTACTTGGAAACCTAAGGTTTCCAAACCTTCCTA
>PETS01000064.1 GCA_002781265.1 Candidatus Falkowbacteria bacterium CG02_land_8_20_14_3_00_36_14
AAGCAGTTTTGCTAATTTTGTTTCCACTTGATTTAACTGCCCTCTCAAAATTTCCACTTTTGATTTTGCTTGCTGTTTCGTCTGTTCTTGTTCGTTATCTAACGCCGCCAAAACTTTTTCGGTGTCTCGGCTCGATAAAGAAACTTTTTGAAGAAAAGATTTAATTTGCTCACTTAAAACTTCCTCTCGCAAATAATGCTTTTCTTGGCAGGCCCCTTTCTTTTTGGTGCAACGATAATAATTATGCCCTTTTTGGATTTCGGCAGTTATCGAACAACCGCAAGAAGCGCATTTCATTAAGCCAAGAAAAGCAAAATTATGTTTTCTAACTTCTTGCACTTTTCCTCGCTTACTCATTACTTCTTGGCAGGTATCGAAAAGTTTCTTTGAAATTAACGGCCCGTGTTGTCCCTCAAAAATTTTCCCACGATATTTCATTAAGCCAATGTAAAAGGGATTGGCTAAAATTTTCTGAACATTGCTAACGGCGATTTCTTTCCCAAGATTACCACACAAGCCCTTTTCTTTACACCAATTTGCGAGAGATTTAAGAGTATATTTTCCTGTAGAGTAAAGCTCAAAAAGTTTTCTAACTTTAGTTACTTTGTCTTTGTCAATATCAATCATTCTCGTTTTGGGATTATTTAGATAACCAACCGGCGCCCAGCCGGGCCAAACGCCATTTCGAATTTTTTGTCGTAAACCTCTTTTTACATTCTCTCGCAAATTATCTACAAAATATTTACTTTGTCCAAAAGCAATGTTCAGCATAAATAATCCCTGTGGCGTTGGTTCAAACCAAAAAGTGGGGAATTTGAGGGATTTAATCAAGCCGCGATCTACGAAATAGATAATCTTTCCACCATCAACGCTATTTCTTGCTAACCTGTCTGGGTGCCAGGAAATTATTCTGTCCGCTTTTCCTTTTTCAATCAATGACAACATTTCTGCGAATTTCGTTCGCCCAGGTTTTTTGGCAGTTTTTGCCTCGCAAAGCGAGGCGACAATTTCAAGTTTTTCTTTGGCGGCAAATTCTTTGAGCTCAACAAGTTGAGCTTCAATAGATAAGACCTGCCGGTCTTCTTCCTCTGTTGATTTTCTTGCGTAGATAAAGTATTTCATATTGATTTGATTAAAAATTTTCTTTTCCCAGAACGAAATCGCCAACTGATTTTTTCGCCCAAAATCCCTTACAATTTGGTACTGTCGCCAAT
>PETS01000076.1 GCA_002781265.1 Candidatus Falkowbacteria bacterium CG02_land_8_20_14_3_00_36_14
TATAAATACGCGGTGGGGGCGGTGGGAATTATCGCCACGGTGGTGATGATGTTCGGCGGCATCTTGTGGATTGTCGCCGGAGGCAACGCGGAAAGAATCGGCAATGCCAAGTCCTGGATCGGCGCCGCTTTGACCGGCTTAATTTTAGTAATGACATCTTATTTAATTTTATACACCATAAATCCGGCGCTGGTGGAATTTAAGACGCTTAATATTACTAAAGTAGAAGAAAATAAAGGCTTTGTTTATTATCCAGCGGCTCTTTGGAAATGCGGTTATCCGTCAGAATGCCAAAGTATTGATACCAATTGGACATTTATAGATAATTCAAAATGCGATGAACTTAAAATTCCCAAGCCGACTGATCCGGTTTGCCCGAAACCTAAAGATTATGTTTGCTGTTATCAATACGGCCCCAAACTGGGGGGTAGCTGGTCATATGATGATAAAATTTCTCAACAAACAGGAGACGCTTCGGCTTCGTTAAATTTATTGCTTGGTTGCATGAGAAATAAATTGCCGGTTCAAGTCGGCAGAATAAGTTCCATCAGCGACAGTAATTATGTAAATAATTTAGGGCCTTGCAATAGCACTACCTCTTGTCCTTTGGATAAATGCGTCCATGAATGCGCCGGTTGCCATTATGGCGGAGGTATTCCTAACGCTAAATCTATGGCAGTAGATTTTGGCGATGAAGAAAACGCTAAATGGATTAAAACGGCCGCGGAAGAATGCGGCGCCGGATTTATAAAAAATGAAGGCGATCATATCCATGTCAGCACAGAAGACTGCCTGAAAAATTAAAAAAATAAATTTTCCATAATTCCTAATTCATAATCTTTATGAAAAAAATCGCAAATATAATCACCCTAATATTCCTTTTCATCTTTGCTCTACAATTAGCCAGTTTAATATTCTTTTCCATCGCGCCTGAAACCGGGCAAGCATTGGAATTACAAGTGCCAATCGGCGATACGAAAACCATAGATATTAACAAACCTAATCCCATCGGCGATTATATCCAGGCGGTTTATAAATACGCGGTGGGGGCGGTGGGAATTATCGCCACGGTGGTGATGATGTTCGGCGGCATCTTGTGGATCGTGGCCGGAGGCAACGCGGAAAGAATCAGCAATGCCAAGTCCTGGATCGGCGCCGCTTTGACCGGCTTAATTTTAGTAATGACATCTTATTTAATTTTATACACTGTTAATCCTAAATTAGTGCAGTTT
>PETS01000024.1:0-10655 GCA_002781265.1 Candidatus Falkowbacteria bacterium CG02_land_8_20_14_3_00_36_14
ATGCGGCCAAACCTTCATTGAGTAGGGAAAATTTGTAACGGTTATGTCAAATTTCTTTAAAGTGCCGAAATCATCTAAAAATTGCGGGTTGCTTAAGGTATCGCCGCGCCTGATATCGGTAGCATCCAAACCATGCAAAAACATATTTATTTTAGCGATGGCAAAAGTTCCTAAATTAATTTCTTGGCCGTAAAAATAAAGCGTTCTGGCTACATTCTCGCCCGCTTTATCTTTTAAATAATTATAGGCTTCAAGCAAAAAACCGCACGAACCGGCAAAAGGATCGCAGATATGATCTTTCTCGTGGGGTTTTAAAATATTAATGATTACTCGCTCAACTTCTCTCGGCGTGTAAAATTCTCCGCCCTTTTTGCCGGCATCCGCGGCAAACTGTTTAATCAAATATTCATAAGCGTCGCCGAGCAAGTCGGAGCTTATATAATTACTGCCGAAATTATATTGCGAAAAATGATTGATTAATTTTTGTAAAACATCATTAGGGAATTTGTCTTTATTGGCAAAATCCAAATCATCAAAAATTTTATCAAGTTTAGGGCTATTGGCGTTAGTAAGTTTGTCAAAAATTTCATTTAACTTTTTACCAATATTTTCGGCTTGCTCTTGAATTATCGGCCAACGGCAATCCTTTGGCACTTGGAAGCGATGATTATAATCCACAACGGCTAAAGCTTTATCGTTATATTCTTCCATTACTTTTTTATACTCCTCGTCCCAAACATCGCTGATTCTTTTATAAAACAATAATCCGAAAATATATTTTTTATAATCCGAGCTGTCAATTTGGCTACGCAATATATCCGCGCTTTTCCATAAAAATTTTTCCAGTTGAGGCAGGGTTAACCTACTGCCCATTTTATTTGCAATTGCTTCGATATCTTCGGGTCTGTATTTACGATCTTTGCGCTTACCAACTCGTAAAGGTACCAATATTCCTTCTTTTTCCCAATTCCTAAGAGTATCTTGATGAACTCCAAATATTTCAGAAACTTGGCTAATTGATAGTAATTTTAGCTCATTTTTATCATTTTTAATAATTTTCTTTGACATATGTATTCATAGGTTATATTTTTAGTATATTCTTGTCTCCTATTTTGTCAAGCATTCTAATTCCTAAAAAGAGGAAAATCGTTTTTTTACTTAAGCTCGGTCTATATTAAACAATCTCTCCTAACAGAAACCGATCTTAATAGAAAAGCGACCGGCCCCTTAGTAGGGGTCGGTCGCTTAAAACTTTTTTTATTCTGCTCCAAATATCGAATTCTCGCTAATCAGGTCGACCCACAATCCTCGTCTCAGTTCGAGTCCCATTAGGATGCTCGATTTTTTCAAAAATATGTTCTCGAAATTTGACTAACATTAAAGGCCTTCGGGTCGACCGATAATGAGTTTTAGATGCGGAGCGGACGGGACTCGAAGGGGCGGAAGCCCCATCTCACCAATCGAATACGCATCTTAATTAAAAATATTTTTTACGTTCAAGCCATTGACGATTTATGTTTTAATATTTCTGCCAGAGCGGGTTCTCGCCCGTCACGTTCAGACAAAATAAAATAAGGCCACAGGGGCCTTATTTTATTTTGCGGAGCGGACGGGACTCGAACCCGCGACCTCTGCCGTGACAGGGCAGCGCTCTAACCAACTGAGCTACCGCTCCATTTTTGAATAATATTATTAATAACTTTCTTTAAATATCTTCTCCCTACTGACGTTTTTAATTGCCCCTCTCTTATTCGCACATCTTTTTCAGTCGGATAAAATTCAACATATAATGGAATCCAAGGACCTTTGTATCTTGTAGAAATTACTAAATTATGATTGTGTTCTTTCAATCTCTTTTTAAAATTATTTGTACTGCCAATATAAGTCTGATTCTTATTTCTATTTAGTAAAATATAAACTATCCACATAATTAGCATTCTAACCCGCCTCGCTGAAGCCGAGCTTCAGCTCGGCGAAGCGGGCCAACTGAGCTACCGCTCCTTGATAACAGTTAACTTTTAACGATTAACAATTGACTTTTTATATATAAAACAAAAAAAGCCAATTCGGCTAATTCTTAAAAAATATTAACAGATTATTTTATTTTAGTCAATCCGGCTCTCTGCCTTAAGGATTCAAAAATAATTATCGCCGCACTGGCAGAAACATTTAATGAATCTATCTTCCCTTTCATCGGTATTCTTATTTTATCTTGAGCCGGCAAAAGCCACTCTTGGCTTAACCCTTTGTCTTCCGCCCCCATTACTATGGCTAATGGCCGGCTTAAATCAGCCACCGTATATGCGTTTTGGGCGCGCGGAGTAGCGGCTAGGGAGATTATATTATTATCTTTCAGCCATGCCTTGGTCTCCTTAATAGACGCTAAAGCTATCTGGCTGGTGAAAACCGTCCCTTGGCTGGCTCTGATAACATTGGGGTTATAAATATCGGTTTTAGGATTATTTATTATTATTCCGTCTATGCCGGCCGCGTCCGCTGTGCGCAAAATCGCTCCCAAATTACCCGGCTTTTCTACTGACTCTAATATTATTAATAATGGATTCGGGCTTAATTTTATTTGCGGCAATTTAATTTCTTTTGGTTCGGCCAAAACTAAAAATCCATCCGGATTTTCCCGATAAGAAATCTTTTTAAAAACAGCCGGGGAGGTATCTAAAATTAAATTATTCTTTATTTCCGTTGGCAAACTTTTTTCTTTATTGGCGTTAAAACTGGCGCAATAAAAAATAGTTTTAACTTTTATGCCGGCTTTTAAGGCCAATAATAACTCCCGATGGCCTTCTATAATAATAAAATTTTGCTTTTTCCGTTCTTTGGCTTTTCGCAGTTTTATTATTTTTTTTATTTTTGGATTTTCCAAGCTATTGATTTCCATTTTGATAATATTATACTTATTTTAAAATATAAAAGACCCGATTGCTCGGGACTTTTATATAAGAAGGGGTCCGTCTGGGCTGTATATTAATATAATTAAGGTAATTTATTTGTTATCTTTATTTTTTTGTTCACTTTCTTTTTTTCTTTCTTTAATCAACTCTCTATTAACCCATAATATCCAGCCAATTACGGCTAATAAAAATAAAGAAAAAATAATTAAATTAGGAGAAATCTTGCTTTGTTTCTGGCTACTTTCATCAACTAAACCGCTTGAGTTAGTAACTGAATTTTCCCCATTATTATTATCAATTTGGCTGTTAATATCTATATCATTTTTATTATCATTTTCATCAGCTGTATTATTTGTATCTTCATTGACCGTGTTGTTGATTGCGGATTCTTTTTTAATTTCATTAGCATTTTTAATCGGTTCGGGCAATTTAATTTCAAAATTTATTACTTTAGACGGATTGCTTTTAACGCCCTCGCGGTTTTCAGCAATTACCCAAATCCTATGCGCACCGCTTCTTAAATCTAAAAATGGAAAATAAAAAAAATTGGCTGTTCCCGATTCATTAGTTAAGTAATCTGTCTTGCCGTTGTAAATTCCATCTATATAAATATTTACCAAACTATCGCTTGCTGTCAATCCTTTAATCAACGGCCTGGCCTCGGTTAAAATTATGCCTAAAGATGGTTCAATGATAGTAGGAGGATTGATTGATTGGGCGTCAATCTTGTTATTTATAAAAAAAACTCCGACTAAACAAAAAAATAAAACTAAAAATATTTTTCTATAATTTTTCATATATATAAATTCCCAATCCTCCTATGTCTCCCTATATTAATTGTTTTAAATGATTGTTTCAAACAATATATTATTTTTTAAAATTTGTCAAATATTCCTAATAGTTAGGACAAAGGGGTGTGCGACAGGTTATAAACCCATATCATCCCTTTTGTCCCAACTTAGAAAATAAAAAAGCTATTTTTTAATAGCATTATTACTTTATCTTATGCGAATCAACGGCGTCAAGTTTACAACTGGTTGATAAATTGGGGGCAAGTTAATATATTAATATAATAAATTATGCATAACTATCAAGCTAATAATCAAACAATATCTTTATAATGCTTGATATTAGCTATTTTTTTAGATTTATTAATATCCACAGAAATTAAGTCTATCCTAATATCTGAATAATTTATATTATTATATTGTAAATATAGCTCCGTAGCCCTTCTTATATTATTGATTTTTCTAGCCGTAGCCGCCTCATCCGCTTCTCCGTATATTAATGATGTTCTGGTTTTAACTTCCACAAAAACTAAATCTTTTTTATCCATCGCGATGATGTCAATTTCCTTATGGCCGGTATTTTTATTTTTGGCAATTATCCTATATCCCTTTCTTAATAAATAGCGTTTAGCCAATTCTTCGCCAAATTGCCCGATCTTTTGATTATAATTCATAAAACAAAAAGGGGCGCTAACACCCCTTATTAAAAAATAACGAGGACTATCGCTTATTTTAAGGTATATATTTATTATATTCTTTTTCCTTAACCAGCTGCTCTCTTAATTTTGGTATTTCTTTTAATTTTTTTATAATAAACACCAGCCATATTATCATTTCTATCCCCCAAACCAAAAACCAAAAACGGGCGGAAAAAAATGAAATTCTTTCGTGATTAAAAAATAATAAAATTAAGCTGATAATTGCATTAGCCAAGCAAAAGGCGTTTAAATTTTTCCAAAAACGGCTATATAAATTTTTTTTATTCCTTTTATTTATTATTAAAACTAATAAATAAGCAATAAATATTAATATAACAAAAACGATTAAAGTATTTTTATAGATTGGCAATAAAGAAACCGGCCGCAAATTAAACCAAAATTTTAATGATAATAAATTGCTCATATTTTTTATGGTACACCCCGTAGAAAAATTTTTCTATGGAGTAAATTATAATTTTATAAAAACAAAACCATAATGATATTGGCCGGAAAAAAATTCTTCCTCCATTCTTAAGCCAATTTTTTTGGCGCCGATTAATAATGAATCCATGTTTACTCTTTCTTCTGTCGGCGGGCCGAAAGGGGAAGATGCTTTTTTCCACTCCACCACCACCAAACGGCCGTCCTTTTTTAACATCCTAACCGCTTCTCTGATAATTTCCGCTCTTTTGTGCGACTGGTAAAGAGTATTTATTAAAAAAGCAACGTCTAGGCTGCCTGATTCTATTTTGGTAGCGCCAAAAATTTCTAAATTAGTCCAGACTGTTTCAATATTTCTTAAATTATCATTTTTAGCCATCCGCCTGACATTGTCTAAAGCTGTTTTCAAAATATCAACCGCGTATACTTTACCGCCGCTGCCTACCAGTTTTGCTATTGGAAAAATAAAATGGCCGGTAGTGCCGCACCCCAGGTCAGCCACCCGTTCTTTGCTTCCCACTTGCCCTTTGGCTAAAATTAAATTTGTATCAAGCAGGGTATTGCTTCCTATTTTATTCATAATGTTATAAATTAATCTTAAATCTTCTAAATATATTATAATTGATTTTTCTTGTTTTAACAAGAAAAAAATTACTCTATTTATTAATAACCATTTTAACCGGCCTAAAACTTTTTCTATGGATCGGGCAAGGGCCGTATTTTTTTAAATTTTGCAAATGCCAGGCCGTACCATAGCCCTTATGCTTATCAAATCCATAATTAGGATAAATAATATGCATTTCTCGCATTATCTTGTCCCGGACTACTTTGGCGATGATAGAAGCGGCGGCAATGGAAAAAACCAAGCTATCCCCGCTAATAATCGCTTTTTGCTTTAAGCTGATATTGGGTATTAACAAACCGCCGTCAACCATTAAATAATCCGGCTTCTTTTTTAGCGCGCCCACGGCTTTTTTCATAGCTAAAAAACTGGCTTGCAAAATATTTATTCTATCTATAGTTTTGTGGTCGCAAACGCCTATCCCGACCTCATCAAATTCTTCCCTGATAATCTTATCCAATTCTTCCCTTTTGGCAACTGATAATTTTTTTGAATCATTAATCTGCTCTAATTTTTTATTATTAAATTTAGTTTCCCGGGAAAAAGCCACGCAAGCGGCCACCACCGGTCCGGCTAAAGGGCCCCGGCCGGCTTCGTCAATCGCGCCGATAATATTAAACCCCTCGTTAAAAATTTTTTTTTCTTCTTCCCTGTTCATTTCTATATTTTAAATTTTAAAACGTCTTTAATAATATTAGGACTTACGCATTTGCCTCCCCTTTTGCCGCTACCTTTCCTTTCGTCATTGCGAGAAATCCCGCTGCTCGCGAGCGGCGGGACGACGAAGCAATCTCGGTGAGCCGAAGAAACGCGATGCCTTTTAAACGTTTTTATAGAAATCAAAATAATCAATTCTCTCCGAGATTGCTTCGCTCCGCCTCCGCCAGCCCGCTTCGCCATAGCGTTAGCGAGGCGAGCTGGTGGAGGCGGAGCTCGCAATGACAGGGAGAAAAATAGCAAATGCGTAATTCCTAATATATTTATATATTATCACTTTGCTGAATTTAATTAAAGTTTTAATTATTTATCAATTTATGGTATAATATATAAAAAATAAATCACTGATAAATGGTAGATGTTTATAATCTGTGGACTAAAAAATTATTTTTTATCTTTTTTAAATATTTATATCAATGGATATCCAAAATAAAAACTCCAATAATTTTTTAATAGCAGTTTTAATTATTATTCTGGCGCTTATTTTAATCTTTGTTTATCTTATTTGGTCGGAAATAAATAATAAAAATATAGGAAAAAATAAAATCCAAAATTTTAAAGACCAAACAAACCATTCGCAGACAATAAAAGAATATAAACCGGGTGATAAAATAATTACCGATGAAAATGCGTATATTAATTCTATAAAAATTAATAAAGATTCATCCTTTGAAGAAGTGGATGAAAATACAAACAGAGTAATAAATAATCAAGATGAATTTACACAATCTATTACTATTCCTAGTCCAAATATAACTACTGATAATAAAAAAATCAATATTCAAAACAACGATTCCCAAAATGCAGAAAAGGTAATAAAGGATGAAGATATTTTTTTAGAATCAATTACTGTAAAATAAAATCTAATTATTTTTATATAAAAATATGCTTAAAAAAATCATTAATTCTTTCATTAAAATTTTTTCAATTACAATTTTGTCTTTATTAATCGGCTTTTCTTTACAAATAGCTTTAGCCGCTTGGCAAGAGCCGACAGCCGCTCCGCCTGGAAATAATATAGCCAAACCGGTTAATATCGGCCCTGATTTTCAGTTTAAAGACGGCGGACTGCTTGTTAATAATACAGGGCTTACCACTGTCGGTTTTATTGTGGCTGCGGGTTCGGTCGGCATTTCCACCACCACTCCGGCCAGTGGTTTAAATTTGGCCGTTGACGGTAATGTCGGCGCGATTAAATACTGCGACCAATACGGAAATAATTGCTATACTACTGTTGAATTATATAGTTCCGGCAGCACTTTATGGAAATCAGACGACGGCGGGATTAATATCTATAAAACTAACATAAACGGCAATGTCGGCATCGGCACGACCAGTCCCATGGCTAAATTAACAGTGGCTAATGGATCAGTATTGTTTGACGGCGCTAGCGGCGCAACGCCGACTTCCGGTCCCGGCACTCGCCTGATGTGGATTCCGGCCAGAGCCGCTTTCCGTGCCGGGTCAGTTTCTAGTAATGAATGGGATGATGCTAATATTGGCTATGGTTCCGCCGCTTTCGGCGAAGACAATAATGTCTACGGCGATGGCTCCGCCGCTTTTGGTGGACACAATAATGTCGATGGCAATTTTTCCGCAGTCTTCGGCGAAAACAACATCGTCTCTGGCAGAGATTCTGTTTCTTTTGGTAATGACAATAAAGTCACCGGCGATGCGGGCGCCGCCGCTTTTGGCTATCAAAACGACGTCACTGAGACTTCCTCCGTTGCTATTGGCTTTTTGAACAATGTCTCCGGTCTTTATTCTATCGCTTTTGGTGCTATTAACGATATCTCCGGTGATAACTCCATAGCAGGAGGCAAATATGTCAGCGCCCCTTATGACAATTCCTTTATTTATGGATCGGGAGTTGATATCAATAACAAATTAACTACTACTCAAACTAAACAATTCGCTGTCGGTTTTAATTCCACTACGCCCCTGTTCGTAGTCAATGAAAATGGCGTCGGCATTGGCACAACAACCACGCAGTGGGAATTAACTGTAGCCGGCCAGGCGGCAAATGTTGTAATAGGTTATGGAACAGCGCCGGGAATAGGCCGAGACGGCGATATTCTTATTTTAGACGAAAATTATAATAAGGTAATTCATATTGAAGGCGCCAATAGCGGATTGCCGGAATTGACTAACCCAAATTCAGGAGTTTATATTTCCGGAAAAGGAAATTCTTTTTTTACAGCGGGTAATGTCGGCATCGGCACGACCACGCCAAACAATCTTTTGAGTGTTTATCAATTAATAGATTTTAATAACACTGATTTCAATACTAAATTAGGCTATCAGGCAGGATTAAATATAGTATCAGGAGCTCAACAGAATACCTTTGTTGGCTATCAGGCAGGACTTTCAAGTGTGGCAGGAAGCACTAACGCCGCAGAGGATAACACCGCTGTCGGCTATCAATCTCTCTCCTCCAACACTACTGGCTATGACAACTCAGCAATGGGGTGGAGTTCTCTCTCCTCCAATACTACTGGTTATAACAACTCCGCTGTGGGAGAATCCGCTCTTTCAAATAATACTAGCGGCACCCATAATTCCGCTGTAGGGGCACATGCACTTACCGATAATACTACCGGTTCAACAAATTCAGCTTTAGGGACAAATGCTCTTAACAGTAATGAAACTGGCTATGGAAACTCCGCCGTGGGAGCAAACTCTCTTATGAATAATAAAAGTGGTTCTCTTAACACCGCTATGGGTAGGTATGCTCTTAAGGATAATATTAATGGTTACAAAAACTCCGCTGTAGGAGCATCCGCTCTTTCAAATAATATTAATGGTTATTACAATACAGCTATGGGAGCAAATGCTCTTAAGGATAATAATAGCAAGCATAACACCGCCGTGGGAGTAGAAGCACTTTTTCATAATATCAATGGAGAATATAATTCTGCCTTAGGTGATAATGCTCTATCATTTACTAAAAACGGGTTAAAAAATACTGCTGTCGGTTATTATGCTGGTTACGGTATTGCATCATCCTCATTTTCCAATAATTCTTTATTCGGCTACCAATCCGGATATGCTTTAACAACTGGTTCAGATAATACACTTTTAGGTAATCAAGCCGGGGATAATCTAAATTCAGGCTCAAAAAATATCCTTTTAGGTTATCAGGCCGGAAATAATCTTACTTCTGGCATAAAAAATATAATCATCGGCTACGATATAGACGCTCCTACAAATAATAGTAGCAACATATTAAATATCGGCAACCTGATTTTTGCCACCGGGCTTAATGGATCAGGAACAGGTCTATCAACAGATGGACAAGTCGGCATTGGCGTAATGCCAGCTAATCTGACTCAAATACTAGAAATTAAGTCTAATGATTCGTCATTAGCCGCTCGTTTAAGAATAACTGATACTAACGCTGGTCAAAACCCTGAACTGCAATTGCAATACGGACCTGCTGGCGATAATGACCATTGGGGCATTTATAATGATAAAGGTAGTAATAATAAACTTCAAATCTGGAGCTATAATAATAATGTAAATCCTGGAAACCGACTGACAATCCAGCAAGATGGCAATATCGGCATCGGCATAAATGATCCTCAACAAAAATTAGAAGTTGATGGCGGCGTAAGGCTAAAGACTACGACTGCTCAACCGACTTGTGATGTTAATGCTAGAGGAACTTTCTGGTTCACACAAAATGCTGGGACTGATGTTATAGAAATTTGCGCCCTAAAGGCGAATGTTTATGATTGGTATCCTATTAGTTTTTAAAATGTAGCTGAAATTAAGGATAATGCAGAGGTCTACGTAAAAGACGCATCTGACATTTATCTTTGGGCGCCTATTTATTAAACCTCCTTGGTTTATAAAATTCTTTTTTGCTATTTTTTCCCCGCCAGACTTGCTGGTACTGTCGCCAATTAAATTTTTTTATCTAAAATTAGCAAAAATAATTTTATTTGATTTTTGTCAAATTTGGCTAATCTTAAAAATAATTTTTTGAAAAATTTTTACATTGGCGACACGGCCTTGCTAAGTGAAACTCTGTAAATGCGAGACCGAAACACTTTCTTTTGTCATTCCCGCGCAGGCGGCCTGCCTGTCGGCAGACAGGGAATCCATACGTTGATATTCGCTTAGGACATGTCAAAGAATAAATCACGCCACAAAAGATTTTTTTTTAATTAATCTAATTTTTCACTCTTTATTTTATTTTTTATTAACTTATATGCAAACATAATATTCGCTCTTGGCTCATAATTATGTTCTTGATTATTTTCTCTCTCCCCGATAGATCCCTGCTTTCGCTCGCCTCGCTAAAGCTATAGAGAAGCGGGCGGGAATGACAGTTGAAGTCACATTAAAATAATTTATAAAAACTAATTTTAAAAACTCTGTTATTAAACAGAGTTTTTTTATTTAATGGTACTGTCGCCAATTAAATTTTTTTATCTAAAATTAGCAAAAATAATTTTATTTGATTTTTGTCAAATTT
>PETS01000024.1:10714-37282 GCA_002781265.1 Candidatus Falkowbacteria bacterium CG02_land_8_20_14_3_00_36_14
CTTGCCCGCAACGCGAGGCAGGCGAAAGCGAGACGAGGGGTTACCCGTCTCGCCTTCGGCTTGCCGAGGCGGAGAGGGATTTTAAATAATTTTACTTTTTCACGCTTCTATCATATATATTAGCTTTCTTCCCCTGCTTTAACTGCAAGTATTGGTAAGCGGCCAGAGCGGCGATTGTCCCCTGTCCGCAGGCAATGGTAATTTGCTTGAATTTTGTTTGAGTAACATCGCCGGCCGCGAAAATTCCCTCGTCGCTGGTCCTGCCTAGATCATCAATAATTATCTGTCCCCACTCATCTCTTTTCACCAAGCCATTGATTAAATCCGTATAGGCGATACGTCCGATTTCTATAAATACCCCATCAATTTTTATTTCTGTTTCTTTATTATTTGTATTATTTAATATTTTTACTTTGGCAACCTTGCCTGGGCCGATGATCTCTTTTAACTCGCTGTTTAACATCATTATAATATTTTTTCTGGCTTTTATCTCATCTACCAATGTTTCAAATCCTTTAAATTCGTCCCGCCTGTGGATCAAATAAACTTTAGCGGCTATTTTAGAAAGCACTTCGGTGGCATCTAACGCAGAATTGCCTCCGCCCACAACCGCCACTATCTTATTCCGGTATAAGGGCCCGTCGCAATTAGCGCAGTATGATACGCCATGGCCGATTAATTCTTTCTCGCCCAATATAGCCAAGCGCCTGGGTTTTAAACCCATGGCGATAATAATTGTTTTGGCGGCGTATTCATTCTTGCCGTCGTATAAAATAAAACTGCCGTCTTTTTGCTTTTTTATGCTTTTTACTTCATTATTCTTTATAGCCACGCCCAAATTTTTAACCTGCTCAGTTATTTTATCAATCAAATCATAATTATTAATCTTTTTAAAGCCAGGATAGTTTTCAATTTCAGATGCTAAAGCTATTTGTCCGCCAGATTCTTTCCCTATTATTATGGTTTTCATTTCCCTTCTGGCCGCGTATATGCCGGCGGTCATGCCAGCCGGACCGGAACCTATTATAATTGTGTCGTACATATTTTATAATTTAAGGGTATTTATCCCCAATTTATTAAGAATATAATTTTTTGCTAATATTAGTAATCACTATATACTTTAGTCCACAGTTTTGTAGACTTATCCCCTATATTTATTTTATATAAAATTTTTACTTTAGTCCACAGTTTTGTAGACTTAACTCCATATTATAAATTTATATTATTTTTTATTTATTAATGTTCTTTATAGAACAATATATAGTAATTTATAATTATTTTTTCTTATACTTTAAATTACGAAGCACTATTTTTTATTGTTCCTGTTTCCTCTCTTATCATTCCTGTAAAAGTTTAAATTCATTGACAGTTTTTGGGGAATATTCCCCTTCGTCATCCTGAGGACAGACTGTCCGAAAACTGCGCTCTTCTGTCATTCCCGCCTGCTTCGCCATAGCTTCAGCGAGGCGAGCGAAAGCGGCCAGTCTGCCGGCAGACAGGGAATCCATAATTTGTTTAATTCCCTTCAATACGTAATTTTAACCGCGCTTTATTATTAGAAATTTGGAAAAAGTAATCTGTTTGATTATTGATAATATCTTTCTTAGCTCCTATTTCTTTTAATGCTTTTCTGCCCCATTAAAATGGGAACAATGGTGTTTTAGTTCAATATTAATATTGTTCATCTTTTTATAATTGTATGTATTGTAGATATATGTAGTTTAAAATGGATTTAGTGGACTCGACAGGATTTGAACCTGCGACCCCTTGCATGCCATGCAAGTGCTCTACCAACTGAGCTACGAGCCCATTAATGATGTTTTTTGTGGAACATTAATATTTTAGCTAAAATTAAACGAATATATGTATAAACTTGACAAAATTCAATATTTATATTTTAAATTATTATTTTTTAAAATATTACTTAATATTAGCAAAATATTATACTTAAATCAAATTAAAATATTTTTGTACATATATTCTCGTAAGCCCCCACGCCTTGACCGCAGGGCATTTAAGATGTGGGGGTAAAAAATTTAATTTGGATCTATTCCTTGAAAAAGCTTATTTCCCGCCTACCATCACTTATGCCCCTAAAATGGATTGAACACACATATCTATCTCTTAGAATGGTACTGTTTCCCCGCCTGCCAAGGCCTGTGCTCTTGAGTGGAATCGAACCACTATCTAGAGCTTAGGAGTCTCTTGTTCTATCCATTGAACTACAAGAGCATAAGCACCGGCGGGCAGGTATCCGTTAAACTATGGGGCTAGAAGCCATGGCAGGCAGACCCGTCTACCACTTATGAGGCATTAAGCGGGAAATTATCCATTAAACTGCCAAAATAAAAGCACCAGCTGGCTGGAATAATCGCTAAATTAAAAATCCGCCAACAAGATTTAAATAAACTTCTATATTTTACAATTATTATTCTATATTAATTTTAATATTTTGACAAACTTCCTTTCCTTGCCTACAATTATATTATTACAATCTTTCAGTTTATTATATTTAATATACTAAATAATACTCTATAGATAGTTTCAAAACTGCTTTTAAGCGAAAAGAACAAATTGCGGTAAAAGGAGTTTTGAAACCATCTCCTATAATAATATGTTTAAAAAACAAAATGAGGAAACTTTAATAAAAGATGCCGAAACCATTATCGGGCCATCAATAAAAATTAAAGGCGATTTTTTTGGAAAAGGAAATATTATTGTGGAAGGCATTCTGGAAGGAAGCTTAAAAACCAGCAGCGGGTTATATGTCGGCGATAAGGCAAAAATAACTGCCGCTATTGAAGCTAAAGACGCTAAAATCGGCGGTGAGGTAAAAGGAAATATTAAGATTAAAGGTTATTTGGAAATTTTAGCCACTGCTAAAATCAACGGAGATGTTGAAGCTCTTGGTATTTCCGTGGCCAAGGGCGCGTTTATAAACGGACGGCTAACGATGAAAACAGATGAAAAGGAAAGCGCTGATTTAAAAAAAATTAATTAAAAAATTGATTAATTTTATGCATGTTTATATATATGATTCATTTTTAAATAAAAAGAGATATGAAAAAGTATTGGCCCGCGTTGAAACCCGTATCACCGATTTGGGCTTAAACGGAAAAATATCCAGAATGGGTTTAATGAAAAACATTACCAGCACCATCGCCAATGAATTAAAAAGAGGCGCCAAAACTATTGTTGCCGTCGGCAACGATGCGACTGTCAATCAGGTTATTAACGCTATGCTTAGCCAAAAATTAGGAAATATGGCAATAGGCGCTGTCCCTTTGGGCATTATTCCTATTGATAAAAATAAAAACAGCATCGCTCGGTCTTTGGGCATCAGCTGGGAAGAGAATGCCTGCGATGTTCTATCCGCCCGGCGGATTAAAAAATTAGATATAGGCACAATAAACAACTATTGCTTTTTAGCTAATGCAAGAATTAGCAACCAAGCTACTGTATTGGAAATAAGCCGTAAATATACCATTGAAATTATTGAGCCGGGAGAAATTAATATAATTAATTTGCGCACTGATGAAAGAAATCTCCCCGAAGGATTTAATGTTAACCCGCAGGACGGATTATTTGAATTATTAATAAATTCCCATAAAGCAAAAAGGTTTTTAATCGCCCTTAACGGCGCCTCCGCCAACCAAAGTATTTTTCCTTTAAAAAAATTAACGATTATCAATAAAAAAAACCAGCCGGTTGTAATTGATAATTTCGCGGAAGTGCCAACACCCGCTACGGTAAATATTATAAAACAGAGAATTAAAATTATAGTGGGGAAAGAAAGAAGTTTTATTTAAAAACTGGCTTTTCCAATATTTATTATTTTTTCTTTTAAAAATTTTTCGCCAATATGTTTAAATTGGTCAACATTATCAGTCGTGTAATATTTTCTTTTTTTCCGCCGGCTGATTTTTTTGGCTATTTCCGGATGCCTGGCCAAATAATCAATTAATTTTCGGGCAACGGCCTGGGGAGAATTTATTACTTTTACATTTTTGCCCATTATTTTTTTTATCGGCTCAAATAAAACCGAATAATGGGTGCATCCCAAAATTAATATTTTAATTTTCTTTTCTTTCAGTTTGCGCAAATAGCTTTTTAAAATCATTCTAGCGGCAACTTTTTTTATCAAGCCCTCTTCAATTAACGGCACGAGCAGGGGACAGGCCAAACTGTAAATAATTAATTTATAATCTCTTTTTTTAAATTCCTTCTCATAGGCTTTTGAGCCAATGGTATGCCTCGTGCCGATTACTCCTATTTTATTATTTTCTTTCTTTAGATTAGCGCTTTTTTCTAATTCTTCCATAACTGCCTCTACCGCAGGAATCACCACTCCCAATACTCTTTTAGCTGGATATTTGTTTGGCAAAAACTCCTGTTGTATTTTTCTTAAAGCATTGGCTGAGGCGGTATTGCAGGCAATAATAATTAATCGGCATCCTTGGGAAAATAAAAAATCAACCGCTTCTTGAGTATATTTATATATAACCTCCGGTGATTTGTCGCCGTAGGGCGCGCGGGCATTGTCTCCTAAATAAATATAATCATATTGGGAAAGAGGGGAGTTTTTATCAATAAATTCTTTTAATACGGTCAAGCCGCCGAAGCCTGAATCAAATACTCCGATCATAAATTTATTTTTATTTATATTATATGTTTATTTTAGCATATTTTAATAAAAAAAAGACCAGCTTGAATAAGCGGTCTTTTAAAAAAATATTTTTATTCTTTATTTTATTATTTCTCCTTCAATAATTCCGGTATTAGGATTATTTTTCTTCTTATTGAACAAATATAATTGCTGCAAAGCGGTTAAAACCGTGGAAGCGAGCCAATAAAGCATTAAGCCGCCGGGAAAGCTAAAACCGAATACAACCGTCATTATTGGCAGCATATACTGCATTTGCTTATTCATTATCGCCGCCATATTTTCATCTTTCGCTCCCGGCGATTTAACCAACGGTTTTTGAATGGACATCATTTTAACCTGCCAGAACTGGGCAATGCCCGCCAATACCGCCATAGCTATATTCGGCCTTGATAAATCAATAAAACCTAAGGAAATATTATTAATTACTTCCGGCCTGGCTATAAAAGGATAGACTAATGCCAATGAACCATTGGCTAAGCCGTTTCTAAAAACTCCAAATACCGCGAATAAAAAAGGTAGCTGGATTATTAGCGGCAAACAAGAAGAGAAGGGATTTACTTTATTATTTTTATATAATTCCAGCATTGCCTTTCCCATTTCCTCTTTTTTATTGGCGTATTTCTTTTTTATTTCTTCTATTTTGGGCTGTAAATCCTGCAAAGATTTTTGTGATTTTATGGATTGGTTGGAAAGCGGCCATAAAACCAGCTTTATAATAATCGTTAAAATAATAATAGTAATGCCTAAATCATGCCCGGGAATTATATTATAAATAAAAACCAATAAATTCAATATTGGCTGATAAAAAATTACTTTAAAAATTTGAGACATAAGGTTTATAAATCCGAAATTAAAATTATATTATCGTTTTAGATCAAAATTTTTATATTTTTTTTCTATTTATTTAACCGGATCCCACCCGCCTTTATTCCAAGGATTGCAGCGCAAAACGCGCCAAATAGATTTTAAGCCTCCTTTTATCAGTCCGTATTTCCCCAATGAGGCTATGGCATATTCTGAACAAGTAGGCTGGAATCGGCAAAATCCATAAGGATATAATACTTTTAGCCGGCTATGGTCGAAAGAGAATATTTTTTGATAAATTTTTATTAATTTTATTGCCAAATAACAGGGAAAGTAAATAAAATTATTCATTTTGCTATTTTAATATTCTTAATTTTTTAAAATGATAGCTTAGCGACTGTTCTATCTCTTTGTATTCTTTTTTTAATATTCCGGGCAGGCAAATAATAACCAGATCGTTCCCTAATCGCAGTTTATTTATGTATTTTTTAATAGCTTCCCTGACTCGGCGTTTAATTTTATTCCTAATTGCCGCCTTTTTGCTGATTTTAGTGCTTACTAAAATTCCAAAACGATTATTGGCCAATCCGTTTGCGGCTGTCTTTATTCCCGTCATATCATCATAGCTTGATCGCCCTTTTTTAAAAGCATTATTAAAATCTTTGTCCTTGGTTAATCTATTAATTTTGGCTAGCATAAAAATAAAATTAATTTATTAATTTTTTTCTTCCTTTGGCGCGGCGTTTTTCCATTACATTGCAACCGTTTTTAGTGGCCATTCTTGATCTAAAACCATGTTTCTTCTTAGCTCTCCTTTTATTTGGTTGATACGTTCTTTTAGGCATATTTTGGTTAATTAATTAGATATTTATTTTAATTACTTTAACAACATAACACTTTTAATATTAATAGTCAATACTTCCCCTTGACTATTCCGCTAACTTTTTTTATTATAAAAGCGTATTTATTTCATCCACTTCTTATCAACAGTTTTTAAACATTGGCGGGTATATCCTTTTTTTATGTTTGTTGTTATACTCTTTATATCTTTATTTTGTTCCTTTGTTTTTTTAATTATTAGGCCTAGTCGTTTAATAAGCTTCTGCTGCGATTTCCATATTCCTGCTTGCCATCTGGTAGGTCGTTAAATTTTTTCCAAATTTTTTTCTCTAGTTTATTCCCCTGCGCCAAGAGCGCAGGGCGAATTAAGAAATAATTTTATTTACTTGGAAACCTAAGGTTTCCAAACCTTCCTAAGCGGTTCCCTGTGGCAGAAACCGCAGGGTGAAACTATTATCTAATTTAACCTTATTCCTTCAAAAGATTTCCTCATCCCTCCTCAATATTTTATTTATAAAAACGGAATGCCACGATGCTTTTAAAGCGGCAAATCTATTATAAAAATTTTTAATAAATTTATAAACGTTTCTTATTTTTAATTTTTTACTTTATGAACAATGAACAATTATGGCAGGCGGTGTTAGGTGAAGTTGAACTCAACTTGTCAAAAGCTAATTTTACTACTTGGTTTAAAAATACTTTTGTTTCTTCTTTAGAGGATAATAAAATAATAATTGGCGTTCCTAATACTTTCACCAAAGCCTGGCTGGAAAAAAAGTACCATAAAGAAATAGTTAACGCGCTGGAAAATGTAGGCAATAAAAAAATAAAGGAAGTATTTTATAAAGTAGAAACAAAAAAATCCAACCCGATCAGCGAATTATTTAAAAAAACGAAAAAAGAATTCACCAATGATAAAGATATTATTTTGACCAACCGCTTTGGGCTTAATTCCAGATATGTTTTTGATAATTTTATTGTCGGCAAAAGCAACGAACTGGCGCATGCCGCCAGCCAAGCGGTGGTAGCCAATCCGGGAAAAGCCTATAATCCTCTTTTCGTTTACGGCGGCGTCGGTTTAGGCAAAACCCATCTGTTGCAGGCCATCGGCCATGAACTGGCCAAAAAAACCAATAATATCCTTTATGTCACCTGCGAAAAGTTTACCAATGACTATATTCAATCTGTCCGCGAGGGCAAGGCCAAGGACTTTAAGGACAGGTACCGCAATGTTGACTTGCTTTTGATTGACGATATCCAATTTATGGCCGGCAAAGAAGGCACTCAGGAAGAATTTTTTCATACCTTCAATGAACTGCATCAAACTAATAAACAGATAGTTATAACCTCTGATCGCACGCCTAAATCTATCCCTTCTTTGGAAAAAAGGCTTATTTCGCGCTTTGAATGGGGTATGATTGTTGACATGATACAGCCGGATTTAGAAACCAGAATGGCTATTTTAGAGAAAAAATGCAAGGAAAAGAATTATTCTTTGGAAAAAGATATAATTAATTTTATTGCCAGCGGCGTACAGAATAATATTAGAGAACTAGAGGGCGTATTAAACCGCTTAATTGCTTTCCATGAATTTAATAATTCCCAGCCTACCCTGGAAACTACTAAAAATATACTTAATAATTTAATTTTTAACCCGCAAAAAAAATCAATTACCACTAAAACTATAATGGATGTTGTTTCTAATTTTTTTGACATTCAAATTAAAGACATAACGGGTAAAAGCCGAAAAAAGGAATTAGTAAAACCAAGGCAAATTATCATGTTTCTTATGAGAGAAATGGCCAACATCTCTTATCCAACTATCGGCCATGAACTGGGCGGCCGGGACCATACCACCGCTATGCATGCCTATAATAAAATCTCCAAAGAGATAGAGAAGGATGATAGAATTAAACAAGATATTGAATCGTTAAAACAGCTTTTACATAATAACTGTTAGTAAGTCCTGTTTTTTTGTTTATATCTATGGTTTAAAAATAGTTGATTAATGTTAATTACTATTATTATAATGTTGATATTTATTTTAAAAGACTATTTATAAACATACTATTAAAAATAATTAACAATTTAATCAACAACTTAAAAGTAATAATAAGTTTTAATTTTTAATTATATTACATTAATTATTTCTTTATCCCCGCAATCCACAGGATTATTATTAACATTATTACATTATTAAATATTAAATAATAAAATTAATAACTATATGAAGTTTTCCAGTTTGCAAGAAAATTTAAAACAAGGAATGTTTATTGTCGGGCACGTAGCGGGAAAAAACATAAACCTGCCCATATTGGGAAACGTGATGATTGAAACCAAGAATGGAGATATAAAATTAATAACCACCGACTTGGAATTGGGTATAATAAATAAAATAAGAGGAAAAATAGAAAAAGAAGGATCATTTACGATAAATTCAAAAATATTTTATGATTATATTTCACTATTGCCGAATAAAAAAATAGAAATAGAGCAAAAAGAAAATAATTTAATTATTAAGACGGAAAAATATAATACCAAGATAGCCGGTCAGTCAATTGAAGAATTTCCTTTAATACCAAGAATAGAAAAGAATAGTTATATCAGCTTAAATATAAAAGAATTTAAAAAAGCAGTGGCGCAAATAATATTCGCGGTATCTGCCAATGAATCTAGAATTGAATTATCAGGCATCTTTTTTAATATAAATAAAAATAGATTAACCATGGCGGCAACGGATAGCTATCGTTTGGCGGAAAAGGAAATAAGAATTAACGCCGGCTTGAAAGAAGAAAATAAAAGTATAATTATACCGGCAAAAACATTACAGGAGCTGATAAGAATTTTGTCTGCCGAACAAGATATTGTCGGCGAAGACAATGGTGAAATAAAAATTTATTTATCCGAAAGCCAAATACTTTTTACTTTCAGATTAACCGAATTAATATCCCGCTTAATTGAAGGCCAGTATCCCGATTATAAGCAAATAATTCCCCCGCAAGGTAAAACCAAAGCCATAGTAGACAGGCAGGAGCTTCTGCGGGCCGTTAAGGCCTCTTCCTTGTTTTCTAAAACCGGCATCAATGATATAAATTTAGATTTTCCCAGCGGCCAAAACAAAGCCATTATCTCGTCAACCTCCGGCATGGTGGGAGAAAATATTGCCGAAATAGATGCCAGAGTTAGCGGCGAAGATAACGGCATAGTAGTCAACTACCGTTATTTGCTGGATGGGTTGAATAATATAGACAGTGAAAATATTATTATTGAAGTGATTGATAATAATACTCCCTGCATAATCAGGCCGGAAAAAGAGGAAGGTTATTTATATATCATAATGCCGATCAAGCAGTAGAAATTTTAATTATAATAAAATTAAAATGAAATTCGTTTTTATTTATATTACCGCTAAAAATAAAAAAGAGGCTGAAGCCATCGGCCGCTTTTTAGTCAAGGAAAGATTGGCGGCCTGCGTGAATATAATTGATAAGATAGAATCAATTTATTGGTGGGAAGGGAAAATTCAAGAAGACAAGGAAGTTATTTTAATAGCAAAAACTAAAGAAAATTTAACAGATAAATTAATTAAGGCCGTTAAACAAATTCACAGTTATGATTGCCCCTGTATTATTGCTCTGCCGATTGTTGGAGGTAATAAGGATTATTTTGATTGGATAAAAAAAGAGACAAAGAAATAAAATTTAAGTTATTTACCAAAATTTCGAATAGACATTCAATAAATAAAAATATGGCAGAATTAATAAAACAAACTAATTTTTATTCAGAGGAGCGCGCTTTAAAAGAAGCTTCAAAAATGCAAAAGAAAATTGAATCTGGTGAAGCCAGTGATTATAATGAGGACGAAAAGATAATTGAAAAGGAAAAGATTTTGGGAAAAATAGATTTCTCTGAAAAGCAAAATAGAGAAAAATTTGAAGAATTACCACAAGATAAAAAAAGAAATCTAATTAATACGTCTTTCCTTGTTGCCTTAGAGGAAAACGAGAGGGTTAAAAAGGATAGACAAAAGAAGGTAGAAAATTATAGAAAATATGGAAAATATGCTAAACATATTTATGAAATAGTCGTAGAAATATTTCAATCAAAAAATATGTCCTCAAGGGCATGGAGAAAAAAAATTTTAAGGTTTCACAAACTTCCAGCAGAAGCAATGTTTGTATTTAAAAAATTAAAGGAGGAAAATATAAATATTAACGAAATACCACCAGATATACTCAAAAAAATTCTTATAAGAGCTTTTAGTTTAATTGATAGAAAAGATGATTATGACAGAGACTTAGCACAAAAAATTGGCCATTTTGAATTACTTAGATGGCGTAATAAAGAAGATTTACAAAATGAAGATTCGTTTAAAAAAATAGTAGCCACATTGAGAGAACATGCAGTTATTAAAGTCACCAGAACTAAGGCAGGACAAAAACCGAGAGTTACTTTTCAGCCAAAGGGAGAATATCATAAAAATGAAAATTTATTATAAAATTTTATTTATAAAAATGGGTATACCATTTTAGTATTTAAGAAAATAGATTTTAAAAATTTACACTTTATATAAAAAAAACTAATTCAAAAAATGAATTAATTATTAATAACTTTTATTCGTGAAAAATTATTTTCGTAATAGTATTATTAATTTTTCGGTACTTCGGTATTGGTATTAGTGATGGAAATAGTTATTTTATCGCTTTTTATGGTACTGCCGTCCCAGCCGAAAGCTTCGGCGTAAACAGCGTAAATATTTGACGGAGGAATATTGGGCCAGCTGGCGGCCACTTCATTTTTTTGCTCCGGGAAAGCCGTGGCGATTGCTTGCGGATCTTCATTATCTTGCTGGTAATAAAAAATTACTTTGGCGGTTAGAATCGGATTATTAATATTGGTTTTTAGGATTAGCGGGAAATCAATATTATTTACAGCCAGCCCGTTGGCGGGTTCTATTAAATTAATATTAATATCCCCCTTTTTTATTTTTTGCTCTTCGTCTAAAATTAAATTGAATTCAACTTTTTCCGACGAGCAATTATCCACATCATCGCATACCTTAACAGTTAAGCCGTGGAAGCCGTTATTCAAAAAATTAATTTCTTTTTCCAGGTTAAAGGGATAGGAGTAGTTGGTAAAAATTAAATTGTCATTAATATAATATTCGGCCCGATTAATTCCCCGCGGCGCTGTAGCTTCTATTTTGGTCGCCAGCAGGGGTTCTAGAATAATTTGATTATTAGCCGGCTCTAGAATAAAAAATTTGGGTTTATTTTCTTCTTTATGCACATTATCATATTCAATAGGCGGAGTAGAGCTGGCAAAGCCTTCTTTTTCAGCCCAGCCAAGCACCCGGCTTTCCCAAAGGTTAAATTGCGGATCTAGAGCCGGATCCTTGAGCGCGTCACCTCGCGGGTTGTCTTTATCTATATAATAAAGAATGGAATGGGCTTCGTAAAAAGTTTTTTCTTCTATAAATGACGGCGGAGTAAGTTCAGTAGCCAGCAGGTCGGAAGCTTTGTCAATTTTAATTATAGTTTTTCCTTCAATATTGCCATCCAAGACTCCTTTGCCGGTTTTAATAATTTCCGGGCTTTTAAAATTTTCAATCGGGGTGTCGCCTAAAACTTTTTGCATATAATCATGCCAGATGGGAGCGGCTACCACGCTGCCGTCGGCGCCCCGCCTCATTTCCTTATTATCGCTGTTTCCCACCCAAACGCCGGTGACAATAGACGGCGTGTAGCCGATTGTCCAAGCATCATGGTAATCATTGGTGGTGCCGGTCTTGGCGGCTACCGGCCGTGAATTTAAAGTTAACCAGTTTTTAGCTCCAAAAATATAAGAGCGGGCTTCATTGTCAGATAAAATGTTATTAATTAGGCGGGCAATATTTGCCGTAAATACTTTTTTGCCGTCTTTATCTTTATATTCTTCAATCACTTTGCCGTCTTTATCCTCTATTTTCAAAATAGATTCCAATAAATGTATTTCGCCTTCGCGGGCAAAGGCGGAAAAAGCATTAGTATGTTCAATTAATTTTACCTCTCCTCCCCCCAAAACTAAGGACAAGCCGAAGCGGTTGCGGTCTGATAATGTAGTATAGCCTAAATTTTGGGCTAAATCCAATACATTATCGATGCCGGCTAAATAAATGGTTTTAACGGCAGGAATATTAAGCGAGCCGGCCAAAGCTTTTTTCATAGTAACCGGGCCGTGTTCCTGGCTGTCGTAATTATGGGGCTCATATGGTTCCGCCGGATTATTGGAAAAATTTGTGACCACATCGTAAAGAATAGTGTCGGGCGTATAGCCTTTTATAAAAGCCGTAGCATAAACCAAGGGTTTCATGGAAGAGCCCGGCTGGCGCGGCCGGTTGGCAACATTAACTTGACCGTCAATATTCTCGTCAAAAAAATCGCGGGAGCCGACCATGGCTAAAATTTGGCCGTTTTTAGGGTCAATGGAAACCAAAGCCGCGTTATTGGCGTTATATTGCTCTTTATTTTTTTCAGCTTTTTCTTTAATAACCTCTTCGGCTATTTTTTGCTTGTATAAATCCAAAGTAGTATAAATTTTCAACCCTCCTTGTTCTACCATTTTTTCTCCGTATTTGTCCGACAGCATTTCTTTAACATACATGACGAAATGCGGGGCTAAAATATTTTCTGTCGGCTCTTTAAATTTTAATGCGAAATTTTTAGCTTCTTCAGCGGCTGCTTTATCTATATATTTTTGAGCAACCATTAAATCTAAAATAAAATGTTGCCGGGCGATTAATTGGTCTTTGTTGGAGCCGTAGGGGGAATAGCGGCTGGGAGCTTGCGGTAAAGCGGCTAAAATAGCGCTTTCGGCCAAATTTATATCGCTTACTTTTTTGCCAAAATAACGCTGGCTGGCGGCTTCCACTCCGTAGGAAGTTGAGCCATACGGTATTTCATTGAAATATAGCTGCAAAATTTCGTCTTTGGTGAATTTTTTTTCCAGCCGGTAGGCCAGTATCAATTCTTTAATTTTTCTGATATAAGTTTTTTCGTTTGTCAGAATAGAGTTTTTTATAAATTGCTGGGTGAGAGTTGAGGCACCGGCTTTTTTATTGAAAATAATATTAGTCACAGCCGTTCTGAATATAGCCCATAAGCTGAATCCGCCATGCTTGTAAAAGTCTTTGTCTTCAACGGCGATGGTAGCTTGTTTAAGATAAGGTGGAATTTCGTTTAAATTAACCAAGGTTCTTTTTTCATCTCCGTGGATTTCATAAAGTATGGTTTGTCCGGCACGGTCATAAATAGTAGTGCTTTGAGCGATTTGCCGGTCCATTAAATGGTTTGGATCGGGTAAAGATCTGGAAACTCCGGCCACCACAATAATGCCGGCAAAAAATAATAATAGTATTAAAAATAAAAATAAGCCAGTTAATTTTTTAGCTATATTGAAAGAAGGCTTTTTATAGCCGTATTTATTTTTAGATGGCGGATAATTAATTTTTTTACGGTGAAAACCGCGATATTTTTTTAATAAAGGAAAATGAGATACTTTTTTTTGTTGCCATCTTCTTGACTTGATTTTTTGCGATAATTGAGGAATAGGCATGTTAATAATAAAGAATGAAAGTTATTTAGTATTTATTTCCGGAAATATTTAGCGGCATCTTCCGGGGGCACGGAGTTAATAACCAAGCCGGAACCTAGTTCTACGCCGGCCCAAACGCTGTCCCGGGGCTGTATTTTTAAATAAAAATGCTGGTCCTTATCGTTTACGGCTTGATGTAAAAAATAATTAAACGATAAATCCAAAGCATGAAGCTTGAGAAGAATTTTTTTAAAAATTTTAGCGAAAGATTTAAATTCTTGATTATTCAATTTGGTGATATTATCCAGATGCCGCTTGGTGAACAGCCAAACTTCATAGTGGTATTCGCTGGCATAAGGCGTAAAAACGGCAATAAATTTATCTTCAAAAATTTTCCTCGGCGATTTCGTTTCTTTTTTAATTATATCGCAATAAGGGCAGGATTTATTTTTTTCTTTATATTCTTTCGCCAGTTTTAATTCTTCCGCCACTTCCGGCGGCAAGATTTCAGTGGCAAAAACCTGGGAATGGGCGTGAACAATAGACGCGCCGGCCTTGGACCCCTGGTTTTTGAAGCATAAAATATAATTGATTTTTTTATTTTTACTGATTTTTTTTGTGCGCCGGGCATACATTCGCAAGACTTGTTCAATATGCGCTTCAGGCAAGTTGGCCAATTCTTTAAGATGATCCGAGGTTTCTATTATTACCTCCTGCGCGCCGTAAGCTTTATTATTATCAAGCGATACCGCCGGATAAATATTTTTCAAGCTATAGATTTCCGGCTTATTATTGATTTTAATAACATCAATAATGTCTTTGGGCGAGATTTTTCCCGGGCAAAATGGGCACTCCCTAGATCTTTTAATAATAGTTTGTTCTTTAATATCCCGAGGTCGTTTTGCCCGGCTCGGCGTAATAATAACATATTTATTTAATAAATAAGCTTGACGTATTTCAGATTTGATTTTTCCCATATATTATTTAAAATTTAATAAATTATAAATATATTATAACAGAATTGGGCATAGAGCACAAAACAAAAAACACTTTTTTATAAAAGTGTTTTTTGTTTATTTTATTTTAATATCTATTTTGATGATTGCGCCGATTGTTATTATTAAATCGGTTGCGGTTATTATTGAATCTTAGCTGGCCAAAGCCATTTGATTTCCCCTTTTCTTCTTGCCAAAGGTGTTCGTTTTCAGGCAGTCCCAGCATAGTCAGGTTAATCCGGCTCTTATCGTCAATTTCTTTAATTTTAACATTAACCAAATCGCCTTCTTTTACGAAATCAGATACTTTTTCCACTCGGTAAGGAGCCAACTGGCTGACATGGACCATGCCGTCCTGGTTGGGAGTGAGCTCAATGAAAGCGCCAAAGTCCATAATGCGCACGACCTTGGCATTGAGAAATATTTCACCAACCTTTAACTCTCTGGCAATAAGCTTGATTAAATCAGAGGCCTTTTTCAAATTTTCTTTATCAGTTCCGCAAACCATTACCAAGCCGTCGTCTTCAACATCTATTTCTACTCCATAATCAGCAATAATTTTATTAATAACTTTTCCTCCGGGGCCGATTATATCCCTTATTTTTTCCGGATTAATATGGAAACTTTCTATTTTAGGAGCATAAGGCGATAATTCTTTTCTTGACTCGTTAATCGCTTTATTCATAACCTTTAAAATTTCCAATCTGGCCTCATAACCTCTTTTAAGCGTTATATCAATAATTTCATCTGTCAAGCCGAGCGTTTTGGTATCCATTTGGATAGCGGTTACGCCGTCAGCCGTACCGGCAATTTTAAAGTCCATACCGCCCTGGCCGTCTTCCAAATCTTGAATGTCGGTTAATATTTCCCATTGGCTCATATCTTCGCTGGAAGCCAGTCCCATAGCGATGCCGGCGATGGCCTTTTTTATCGGCACTCCGGCATCCATTAGAGCCAGCGATGAAGCGCAGGCAGAGCCCATGGAAGAAGATCCGTTTGAGCCCAGGGTTTCTGACACCACTCTGATTGTATAGGGAAAATTTTCTTTGCTGGGGATTAAAGGCAGTATGGCTTTTTCCGCCAAAGCGCCATGGCCGATTTCCCGGCGGTCGGTTGTTCTTAAGGGTTTGGCTTCGCCTACGGAAAATGGCGGGAAATTGTAATGATGCATATATCTTTTAGAAGAAACGCCTTCAATGCCTTCTAATGTTTGTTCCATTCCGGAAGAGCCCAAGGTTACTATGGACATAATTTGAGTTTCTCCCCGGGAAAAAAGACTGGAGCCGTGGGTGCGGGGGAGCAGGCCAATTTCGGCAGACAAGCCCCTGATTTCATTTAGTTTTCGGCCGTCAACTCTTTTTTTATTTTTTAATATTTCATCAGTGACTGCCGTTTCCACCGCCTTTTCCACGAGAATGGCAATAGCTTGAGCCCGTTCATCTTTACTGGCGCCTTGGGTAAATAAATATTTATCCAGGCCGTTCTTAATGGCGCTAACCGCCGCTTTTCTTTCGCCTTTGCTATAATAGATCTTATCAAATAAAATATTTTTTACATTTTTAGCCAGCCATTCATCGGCCATGTTTGTAATTTTATCTTTGGCCTTAACTTCTGCTTCCTCAGCCGGGCTGATTAATTTTTCTTTCTTTTCCTTTTTATTAATTTTTATTTCCGCCTGTATTTTCTTTATTAAATCTATAATAACCGCTTGTTCTTTCCGCCCGGCTTTAATGGCGGTATAGATTATATCCTCTTTTACTTCATTGGCTCCGGCTTCAATCATAATAACCTTTTCGGCCGTAGCCACCACGATTAAATCCAAACTGCTTTCCGCCCGTTCTTTATAAGTCGGATTAAAAATAAATTTATCATTAACCAGGCCGACTCTTATTCCGCCTATCGGTCCGGCCCAGTTCAGTCCTGACAAAGCCAAAGCGGCCGATGCGGCCACTAAGGATACGACGTCATGGTCGTTTTCCTGGTCAACGGATAAAATCGTTAGCATTACCTGCACATCTTTTCTGGACTCTTCATTGAATAGCGGCCTAATGGAACGGTCAATCATCCGTCCGGCCAACACGGCTTCGTCTGACGGCCGGCCTTCTCTCTTTACCCAGCGGGAGCCCTTAATAATGCCGGCGGCGTAAAATTTTTCTTCAAAATCAACCATGAGTGGGAAATAATCTATGGATTCTCTTTCTATTTTTGATTCCACGACCGTTGCTAAAACAACCGTATCTCCGTATTGGACGGTTAGAGCCGCATTGGCTTGTTTGGCTAATTTGCCAATTTTAATAGTGAGTGTCCGGCCAAGCCACTCAATGGAATATTTTTTCTCTTCTCTCATAATAATTTTTAGTTGCCAGTAAAAAGTTAATAAAGCGATAAAGCGATTTTAATGCTTCATAACTATTAACTTTATAACTTTAAACTTTTATATTGCCTGGCCGACAAACTATAGGACTGAAGGGTAAAACCCATAGCACTATCTGTTTATCGGCCAAACTGGTTTATTAATTATTAAATGATTTTTAAGACGAACTGGTACAATAAAAAATTAGAATTGAAATTATTTATCTTAATAAATATTTTTTATTGCCGCTCAAATCGGTAAAATCGTCCGCCTCTTCAATTAATTTAGAAGAAGCGGTTTGGTGAAAAGCCATTACTTCAATCAAACAGCCCTTGGTATTCTGCAAATAATTTACCAGAGGCACATAATCGCCATCGCCGGTTACCAAAACCAGCACGTCTAATTTTTCCGCCAGCTTGATGGCATCCACGGAAATGCCCACATCCCAATCGGCTTTTTTCGCGCCGCCGGCAAAAATCTGCAGATCCTTCATTTTCACTTCAAAGCCCTGCTGGCTAATGGCTTCAAAAAAAGTCGTTTCTTCTTCAGTTTCGGTCTTGACCACATAAGCGGTGGCGCGGATTAATTTTCTGTCCGCCACGGCATCTTTCAATATTTCCCTGAAATTCACCTTTCTTTTGTATAAATTTTTTGCCGAGTGGTACATATTGGAAACATCAACCAATACGCCCACTCTTTGTTCTTTGTGTTTTATCATATTATTCGTTTTCGCTTTCTTTTTCTTTTTTCAATTTTTTATTTTCCTTTTCTATTTTTCTGTTTTCTTTCGCCAATAATTCTAAATCTTCTTGGCGGCGCAGTTCTTCCTCAATTTTTTCTTCCTCTATTAATTTTTTAGATATTTTTAAATTTAATTTTTTTGATATGTCGACAAAGGCCTTATTGTCTTCCTTTTGCAGATATTTGATTAATTTCCGCCGGTTATCCACTTTCTTTAAAAGTCCCCGGCGGGATGAATGGTCATGCTTGTGTTTTTTTAAATGATCCGCCAATTGCTTGATTTCTTCGGTTAAGATGGCAATCTGCACTTGCGGCGAGCCGGTATCGGTGTCATGAACCTTGAATCTGCTTATTACTCTTTGCTTGGTTTTTTTGTCTAACATAAAATTTATACGCCCAATCCGAGAAATGGTTGACAACTCCATATCCAAGAAAAGGTAGGATTAATTAATAAAATAAATTTCTTATGCGTGAATACTAACACGAATTGAAAAAAAAGGCAAGGATAGGGAATTTTTATCCCCACACCTTAAATACCCTGCGCTCTTGGCGCAGGGTTGTCGCTTGCCGCAGGGTATAACGCCCTGCGGTCAAGGCGTGGGGGTTTACTCTATATTTTTTTAAATGCTTGTTTAAAATCTGTGGTTACATCATTAATATTTTCAAATCCTGCTGAATATCTTAATAAATTTCCTTTAATATTTCTCTTATTTGCTTCATCTCTTTCTTTATAAAAAGTTAAAATTGCGTGCTGTTCTATTAAGCTTTGCGGACCGCCAAAATTAGTTGCGATATATGGAATTTTTAATGAATCTATAAACTTACTAGTATTTTTTTCCGAAGTTTTTAATGAAAATGTTATTACGCCGCCGAAGCCGTTCATTTGTTTTTTAGCTAAAATAAAATTCGGGTGTGATTTTAAGCCGGGATACCACACTCTTTCAACTTTTGGATGTCGTTCTAAATATTCAGCAATTGCTAAGCCATTTTTATTATGAACTTCCATTCGTATTGCCAGGGTTTGCAAGCTTCTTAATAAAAGATAAGAAGTATGCGGATCTATTATCCCGCCCAGAATATCGCGGTAGGGCTGAATTTTATCAATAAATTTTAATTTTCCGGCAACAACACCGGCAAATAAATCATGATGCCCTCCGAGATATTTAGTAGCGCTGTGTAAAATAATATCCGCGCCATATTCAGCCGGCCTTAAATTTATAGGCGTTGCGAAGGTTGAATCTATCGCCGTTATTATTTTTTTCTTTTTTGTAAAATTAATTATAAACTTTAAATCAATAATTCTTAAAAAGGGATTGGTTGGAATCTCGGAAAAAAATAAAACCGTATTGGTTTTTATATATTTTTTAATATTTGAAATGTCATTAATTGGAATTTGAGAAGCTTCTATGGAAAATTTCGGAAGTATCTCATTAAAGAATTTTTTTGTGTTCCGATAACAATCATCAGTATACAAAATATGCTGGTTCTTTCCGACCAATGACAAAATTGTTGTGGTAATGGCGTTCATTCCAGACGAAAAAAGAAGCGCTCTATCGGTATTTTCTAACTTAGCAATTTTTTCTTCAACGGCATGTTGAGTGGGGCAACCGTATCGGCCATATTTTATGCCCTCGATTTTGCCTTGATAAAAATCCTTTATTTGCCGTGTATTCTTAAAATAATAAGCCGCTGTTTGTTCAATGGGAATCGTTATAGACCGATTTTGTCGCTTTCTATCTCTTTCTCCACTATGTACAGTTTTTGACTCTATTTTTTTCATTTTGAATTTTTATTAATAAACTTTATAAATTTTTGATATTGCGGATGTCTTAAAATACATCTTGACTTTCCATATTGCTTATAAAAATCATCGACCGATCTCATTACTTTTTTGTGTTCTAATTTTATATCATCGTTAATATCACCATAGAAATTCTCAGTTTCTAAAGCATAAGCGCAGGTTAATATTTTACCGCTTGATCCTATGCTTATACCATTCCGCATATAGGAACATTCTTTACCCTTTCTTAATGTTCCCAAAGGGTAACTTACATCTTTGCCAATATTAAAATTTTTAGTTTGATTGAATTTCCCCCAACCCTTAGAAGCGGAACCAATATTTATTGGCTGATTAACAACAAATACTGCGTTATCTTCGCAAAATTGTTTTATTTTAGCTATTTGATCATAATTTTCGTTGTTTAAAACAAGATTTATGGCCAGGGAGGTAATTTTATTTTTTCCAGACTGGTAAATTTTATTTTTGTAGATTTTTTTAGTTATGCTAAAATTTGTTATTAAATTTTTAAAAGCGCCCTTTTTTTGGACATACTTATCATATTTATCTTCATCTAAAGAGTCAATGTTTATAATCAAGGTTGTATTATTTTTAGCAAGAAATGTCGCCATCGCTTTATTCAAATTGCTTCCATTGGTAAAAATATAGGGTATCAATTTATTTTTATTAATAAATCGAATCAATTTTTTAATATTTTTATATAGCGTTGGTTCTCCTTCGCCCGCTATTACCACAACTCTGGCGTCCAATTTTTTACATTTCAAAATCGCTTTTTCAATTTTATTTAATTTAAACAAACCACCCTTATGTTTTCTAAATCTATTACAACATTTGAGGCAATTATAATTACACAAAAAAGGCAGATTCAACATTATGTAATCTATTTCTTTTTCACCAAACTTTCGTTCGTTGTTTAAATACGGAGCAGAACCTTTTAAAATTAAATTTAACATATTAATTATTCGCAAGATTAAGATTTTATTTGACAAAAAGTAATATATTATATTATAAATATTGTAAATCTGTTGTCGCCAGCCGACAAATTAATAATTTAACTTAAATAAATATTATATGATTGCTAAAATATTAAAGGAGGCGGGATTTTCAGAAAATAGCGTCAGGATCTATGTTAAGCTTTTGGAAATTGGTTATGCTTCCGCCCGCCAACTGGCTGAAAATCTCAATCTGCCTCGCCCGACCGTTTATGATAATTTAAAGCTATTGATTAACAGCGGATTGGCGGTGGAAAAAGAGGAAGCCAATAAAAAATTATTCAGCGCCGATGACGTAAAAAATTTACAATATTTAATACGATCAAAAATTGAAAAACTCAAGAAAGATGATCAAATTATCAGCGAGCTATTGCCAAATTTAAATGCAAAAATAAAAGCGCTGGAACCAAAAATAAAATTTTATGCCGGCGTGGAAGGCATAAAGCAAGTATTAAAAGATTTACTCTGGTATGAAAACATGGAAACATTGACTATGTGGCCAATAAACGAAATGGTGGAAATTCTAAGCAAAGATTATTTTGAAAACTTGAACCGCCGGCGCATCAGGCGAAAAATAGCCATCAAGGGCATCTGGCCCCGCGATAAAGCGGTTAATTTCAAGGATTATCCCTTTTTGGGAGTCGGTCCGGGGCATTTGCGGGAATTGCGCCTAGCTCCCCGGGGGATGACCTGGAATATGAGTTATTGGCTTTATGCCGATAAGGTGGCGTTTATTTCTTCCCGGGCCGAAAGCTTCGGTTTCGTCATCCATAGCCGTGATTTTTCCGATTTGATAAAAGCGCAATTTGCCCAGATTTGGAAATTATCAAAACCAATAAAGGCGCAGCCGCAATACACTGATGAATTTCTAAAAACTGTATAAATAATTGACTGGTTAGGATATAAATTATAAAATTAAAAAGTAATTTATAATATAAATAAATTTATGACTTTTGAGGAATTTATTAAATTAGTAGCTCCAAAAATTGGCCCTAATGCTACATTTGATATCTCTAGGGATGCTAGATTTAAAGCATTAGAAAATTTACTAATGGAAAAGGGCATTGCGTCTAAAGAAGAAATAGATGCAGAAACAGAAAAATGTTTTGGAGAAATGGCCGAAAATATTTTAAAAATACCACCAATCCCATTACAAAAAAAAGATGAGCAATTACAACAAAACAATTAACGAATTGGGCCAAATAAAAACTTCATTACCTTACTGTTTATTTAAGATAGACTCTCGTTTTTTTAAATTAAATGATGAGCACAAAACAAAAATTAGATTTGTAAAAGTTAAAACAGTTCCGAATAGAAGAGCATCTTATTTAAAAAATTTTGATACCATTAGGGATCGATGGGGCATAGACGCATATTCTGAAGTTTTAGTTTTGACAAAACAAAAATTTGATAATTCTCAAGAAGCCAAAGTGTTTGCCTTAAAACTCATAAATAATTTTTTAAAAATATATAGATATTATGATAAAACAGCAGTTCATTTGGTAGACTTAAATCCCGAGGATCTTTTTGGATTTAACTATTTGTATAAAGGGAAAGAAGTTTTTGAAATAAATTTTGCTGGAGGAATTACCCCAACTAATTCTTTATTAAATTTTCGAGTAAGTAGCAAAATAGAAAATGCTCTATCAAATAAATTTGTGTTACCGTTTTGGGAGGAATTACTAATGAATTCTGAGCAATATATTTATCAAGTTAATTTTAGGCATTCAATTTTAGAGAGTGTTACTGCCTTAGAGTTGGTCATATCGGATTTTATTAAGAAGAAATGTAAAGAAAAAAATATTTTGCTAGTCGACGCTAAGGATTATATTAAAAATATTAGTTTAATGGGGAATGTAAAAGTTACTGTTAGATTATTAATTGCAGATGATTTGCCTGAAGATGAAGTGTTTGAAAAATGCAAAGCAGGGATTACCATTAGAAATAAAATAGTCCATGACGGCGTAAAAGAAGTTAATAAAAATGAGGCCAAAGACACTTTAAAAGCAAATCAAAAATTAATCATTTTTTTAAGTAAATATTTGATATAATAATTAGGTAATAAAATTTACTCTCAAAAATATTTATATATGCCTAAATATGAAAATTTTTCAAAGGAAGAATTGTTAAGATTTATTGAGAAGCAGGAACAGGAATTGGCGTAGAAAAAATAGCAAAAGCCATCGGCATATAATTAGCGGAATTATTTAAATAAAATTTTATATCATTATGGAAAATAATATTCATCGCAAAAAAGATTCGGCCAGATTATTTTGGGATTCTAAGCCCAAGCGCGCGGCTAATCCAAAGGACATAGAATTTCAAACCGCCGAAGTGGTAATCCCTAATCCGGGAAAAGCCGGGCAGTTGCCTATAAGCTTTCGCGATAATTTAATCGGCGAGGACGAGTTGGACAAACAAAAAATGAACCGGCTGATTTGGGGCGATAATCTTTTGGCCATGCAGGCACTACTGGCGCAAGGATATGAGGGGAAAATAAATTTGATTTATATTGATCCGCCGTTTGATTCTAAAGCGGATTATTCGCATAAAATAAAACTTCTTTCTTCTGTCATTCCCGCGGAGGCGGGAATCCAGAATATAGAAATTACCAAAGAGCCGAGCGTGATTGAACGGCTGGCGTATAAAGACACTTGGGCCGGTGGCACCGATAGCTATCTAGATATGCTTTATCCGCGCCTGCAACTAATGAAGCGGTTGCTCGCGCCAGACGGTTCAATTTATGTTCATCTTGATTGGCATAAAGGGCATTATGTCAAGGTTATGATAGATGAAATTTTTGGAAAAGAGAATTTTGTGAATGAGATTGTGTGGGCATATAGTACACAAGGACGACCTGAAAATAAATTTGCCAGAAAGCATGACACAATTTTTGTTTACTCACGCAATCCGGAGAAACATATTTTCAATGTTGAATTGGTTAAAATACCCTATAGTAAAGAATATATACAATCGCATTTTAGAGACAAGGATGAAAATGGTAAGGTTTGCAGAAAAAGACTTGATGCTGGGAAGTGGAGGACTTATTATCCTGATGAGGGAATGATTCCAAATGATGTATGGAGTGATATTTACTACGAGAACCCAATGTCAAAGGTTAAAACCAATTATGATACTCAAAAACCCGAGGCGCTACTTGAAAGAATCATAAATGCTTCTTGTTTAGAAAACGGATTGATCGCTGACTTCTTTAGTGGCTCTGGAACAACAATATCTGTCGCTGAAAAACTTAATCGTCGCTGGATCGGCTGTGAGCTGGGCAAAGTTGGCATCCAGGTCGCGCGCGGGCGGTTGGTTGAGCAAGAGTCAAAACCATTTTTAATTGAGAACATCGGCAATTATCAGCGCGAGATGATTTATCTGGGCGGCGGACGGATTTATGAAATGCAGAAAATTATTTTGAAACTTTACGGCGCCGAGCCGATGCCGAATCGCAAGGATTTGGGCGTAAGAAAAGTAGATTCCGGCTCGGAGGCCGGAATGACAATGTTAGAATTAGTTTATTGCGGTTATCCTGACCGGCCGGTAGCGGCGCATAAAGTTGAGGATTTGGCCGTGGAAGCACAAACGCTAGACGGCGCGGGCTATAAACGGCTGGTAATTTTAGCGTGGGATTATGAATATAATTATGACGAGCTTTTGCAAACTCGTTTAAAGGCGGCGGGCAAATCCGCCCGCCTGCCTACCGGACAGGCAGGCCGAAGCCTCGGCGCAGGCGGGGACATTAAAACAGAAATTATAAGCCGTCAGATTCCACCGGATATTTATGAATATTTGAAAAAGGCGCGAAACGAGGAAGAAATTGAAAAGCTGGCGGAAAAAATAAAGTTTTTTGAAAAGCCGTATTTAAAAGTCAAAAAACCGGAAGTGAAAGAGAATATTGTTAGCGTCGGCATTGATAATTATGTGCTATACGATTTTCCGCTTGGCTCGGGCAAGAAAGCCGACGAGTCGCGGGAAGAGCTGATTCATTTAGTCAAAGATAATTTTGCCATACTGATTGATTATTGGGCGATTGATTGGGATTACGACGGCATAGTTTTTAAAAGCCAATGGCAGGATTTCCGGGGCAACGGCCGCAAAGCTAAAATCGTAGCGACAAAAAAAGAGCACACTTATGAGAAAGATGGAAAACACAAAATTGCGATGCGCGTGGTGGACATTTTTGGCAACGATGCAACTGTGATAATTGAAGTAAAAATATAATTTTATGTATATTTCCGAAGACATTGATGATATTTTGCGAAACAGAGAAAATGAGGTCTTGGAGTTTAAGGAAGCCAAGAATAATTTTGATTCGCGAGAACGATCGGATTATTGCGCCGCAATCGCCAATGCTGGTGGAGGGAGGTTGCTACTCGGAGTAAATGATAGCGGGGAAATTGTTGGCACTTCTGTCTATATTGGAACAATTGAAAAAATTCCTCAAGAAGTCCATTAGATTATCGGAATTTGGGTAACCGTTGAAGATGTTAATCATCCAAATGGCCGGGTTGTTATATTTGATATTCCCGCGCGTCCGGTTGGCCATTGCGTGAAATCTAATGGACGTTATTTGATGCGCAAAGGCGAATCGCTTGTAGAAATGGATAATGAAACGATGCGAGCAATTTTAAATGAGATACAACCTGATTTTTCCTCCAGCATTATTGAAAATTTGGCCATTAGTGATCTTGACGATCGGGCGGTTGGTGATTTTAAAAAAAGAATGGCTGAAAAAACAGGCAACCGCGCGCTTATTAATTCTCCTACTGCACAGATACTTCAGGACGCGGAGCTTATGCGAGGCGGCAAATTTACTCTCGCGAGCCTACTTTTACTTGGCAAAAAAGAAAAGATTGCGGAGTTATTACCACAGGCCGAGATTATTTATGAGTGGCGCAGTACGCCGGAGCAGATTCATCACGATTTTCGCGTATCGTGGAGAGTGCCATATTTTGCCGTTTACGACGATATTTGGCAGACTATTCAGGCGCGTAATCTCCGAACTCCGTACCAAGAGGGATTTATACAACAAGAGGTATTAGCGTTTGACGAGAAGTCATGCCGCGAAGCCGTTAATAATGCGGTTGCCCATCGCGACTATTCAATTAGCGGACGCTCAATTATTATTTATGCTTCCCCACAATTTTTTGCAGTAGTTAGTCCCGGCGGTTTTCCGCAGCATATTACGCCGGAAAATATATTAAAAGCCGCTCCGCACTGGCGGAATCGGTTGATTGCAGAAGCGTTTGAGCGCACAAAACTTGTAGAAAGATCTGGACAAGGAATGGACGTGATTTTTGAAGCGGCTATCCGTCAGGGGAAAGGTTTGCCAGATTTTAAAGGTACGGATGCCCATACGGTGCGAATAAATATTCCAGCGAAAGTAAAGGACGCGGAATTCGTTAGATTTTTGGAAAAGATTGTGAACGAAAAGCAAGTTAGCTTTTCTTTTGATGAAATTTACGAATTAGAAATGCTCCGTGAACAAAAAGTTGTTGCAAATCCGCAGCACAAAGAAAAATTTTTGAAACTTGGGATTGTTGAAAAAATTGGAAAGACAAGCGGAACAAAATATATGCTTTCCCATAAATATTATTCTTATGAGGAAAAACCTGGAATTTATACGCGAATAAAAGGGATTAGCCGAGAAAAGAAAAAAGAACTTATATTAAATCATATTCAACGAGAAGGCCAAGGTATAAAAAAAGATTTTATGTTACAATTGCAGCAATTAGGGTTACCTTTGGGGTTTCGCTCTCATGTGGTATGGTGGGAAGATTATTTAATTAATAACTTCCACC
>PETS01000092.1 GCA_002781265.1 Candidatus Falkowbacteria bacterium CG02_land_8_20_14_3_00_36_14
AAAGAAAATGGCAAGAGCAAAAATTATTAGTAATTCAACAAAACAACCAAGTATTTAATCCAATGATTAAAATACCCGTGGAGTCCAAAATAGGGCGGCATTATACAGTGAGATGGTTACAAAAGTCATTTAGATAATTTCTTAAGATAGTATTTGATGAACATTAAGCGACAAAATCCCTGATAAGTTAAAGTCTTTTTTTCCATAAAACGGTCAACCCGGCGATTATTGTTAAGCCAATTGATGCTCCTTTCAACTTTCCATCTTTGACGACAATATTTCTTTTCCCTTAATTCCTGTTTGGTAATATTCTTTTTATTGTTTTTTCGCCTAACAAGACATGGCTTAATGTTTCTTTTCCGAAGTTCCTTGCGGAAAACATCGTCATCATAACCCTTGTCAGTTCCTAGCCTTTTTGGTCTTCTGATCTTTCCCTTAACAGTTATTTGGTCAACAGTTTTTAAGGCGAATTTCTGGTCATGGTGATTGGCCCGACAACAAGTAATGGCTAAAGGATTGCCTTGGCTGTCAACCACGATATTGCGTTTTAGCCCGTTTATCTTGTGTTTTCCCGTGTATCCGCAGTGTTTTTTGCCCCCTTTTTTGACTTAACATCAGAGGCGTCAAGGTAAGCGTTTCGCCAGTGGAGCAGGTTATTCTTGTTAGCTTTATGCTTTAGTTCCTCAAACATCTTTTTAAAAGTTCCGTTTTTGATCCATTTGATAAATTGTCGATAGCAAGTTACATAGGACACCCCGAAGTCATGAGGCAAATCCCGCCATCGGCAGCCTGTTGAGAGAACATAGAGCATTCCATTAACAACTTCGAACAGATCAGCTGGAGGACGGCCCATTCTTTTTCGCCGCTTTCTGATAAACGGCTCAATGAGAGCAAATTGCTTTTTAGAAATGTCTGACGGATAGGGTTTGCGACGCTGTTGATTTTGTTGTTGCATAAGAGTGTAAAGTTAATTAACCTTATACCCTTATTTTACAACAAAATGACTTTTGTAACCATCTCGATCACTCAAGAGGCTATTGACAAGGTCTGCGGACTCCTTAATAATCGCCATAGAAAAAGACTTAATTATTTAACTCCTAACAAGGTGTTTCATTGTCAAAATAATTAAGCTTTGGGTTAGAATTCTTCATGAGTTTCGTAATTACAAAGTAAATCGTAAATTTTCGGGATATCGTATAGAGGTAGTACGCGCGCTTCGGGTGCGTGTAGCCCCGGTTCGATTCCGGGTATCCCGACCAATCAAGACATT
>PETS01000143.1 GCA_002781265.1 Candidatus Falkowbacteria bacterium CG02_land_8_20_14_3_00_36_14
AATTTTAACCCCCAATTCTACTACTTTTGCCCGTTCCGGGCAAATTATGGGTGTTACCTATGTATCTCATCTTTTGCAGGTGTTTTAAAAAATTTTCGTTATATTGACAAGTATTATTAATATGATAAAATTAATACATACTAAATTAGTAGGAGTTATCCACAATTATGAAATTTTCCACTATTACTTCATATGGACTTAGAGCTATGATAAATTTAGCCAAAAACCACAACCGAGGTAGCATATCCTTGTCTAAAATTGCCAAAACAGAAAACATTTCTTCCGGCTATCTGGAAAAAATTTTTTCTAAATTAAAAAAAGCCAAATTAATAAAGTCAGCCAAAGGGCCAACCGGCGGCTATATATTATCTGCCAGTCCTTCTAAAATAAGCATCAGCCGTATTATTAAATGTTTAGAAGGAGAAAAATCATTATTTTATTGCTTGCATAATAATCAGAAAATTAATTGTTCCCAAAAATGCCATTGCGGCGTTAATAAAGTTTTAACTAATATTGAACAGGCAATAAAAAATTCGCTGGATAAATTAAAATTATCCGATTTAATTCAAAAATTATAATATATGATACCATATTCCAAAAAAGTTATAGAACATTTCCGCCATCCCCACAATCAAGGAATGATTAAAGACGCTGACGCCATCGGCGAAGCCGGCAACCCCCGGTGCGGCGATATGATGAAAATTTATCTTAAAATAAAGGATAATATCATTAAGGATGTTAAATTTGAAACTTTGGGATGCGCGGCGGCGATCGCGGTATCTTCCGCCTTGACCGACAGGGTAAATGGCTCCACATTAGCTAAAGTAAAAAAGATTAAAAAAGAAGATATTGTGAAAGATTTAGGCGGCTTGCCGCTGATTAAAATCCATTGTTCCATGTTGGCCTTAGAGGCGCTCCATAAAGCTATTACCAATTATAATAATAAATAAAATTTATGGGAAAACCAACAAACATATTATTAGATGAGCATAAAATATATTAAAAGTAATAAACGCCTTATTAGCGGAGTGCGCGGATTTGGAATTAAGCGGAAAAATAAACAGTGTTTTTTTCAGGCAAGCCATTGATTTTATCAGAAATTACGCCGATAAATTCCATCATGCCAAAGAGGAAGATATTTTATTCGTGGAATTGAATAAAAACCATAAGCGCCTACCTTGCAATCCTATCGAGCAGATGCTTCATGAGCATACCTTAGGCAGGCAATTGGTTAAAGGTCTGGAAGATGGATTAGGCAAAAATAACAAAGAGGACATTATTAAAAATGCGAGAGGATACGCTGATTTATTAAAGGAGCATATTATGAAAGAAGATAATATCCTCTATCCGATGGCCGACGAGGCGCTGGGCGCTAAAATCCAATCGGAAATTTTGAAGAAATTTAAAATAGTGGAAAAAAAATACGATTCTAAATTATTAAAAAAATATCATTCTTTTGCCAGAAATTTATAAATAAATGAAAAAACTAGATAAAAATTTATATAAAGAAATAGAGTATCCATCCCATGGCATTTTAAGCAAAGTTATATTAAAAAATAAAATTGTGGAAATTAATTTGTTTTGCCTGGCGCCAAAAACGGAAATTTCAGAACATACTTCGGCCCAAAACGGATTGGTGCTGGTTTTGGAGGGCAAAGGCGCTTTTAATCTTAAAGGTAAAAATATTGTTATGGAGCCGGGAGCAACGATTTATATGCCGCAGAATGCCGTTCATTCCTTGCGCGTGGAAAAAAATACGTCTTTTTTATTAATATTATTAAGCAACAGGTCTAATAATTAAATTAAACATATGGCAGAAAATATCATAAATATAATAAAAAAATCATTAGAAAAAATAAGGCCGTCCCTGCAGGCAGACGGCGGTGATATTGAATATATGGATTTTGATAAGAAGAATGGCGTTTTAAAAGTGCGCCTGAAAGGCATGTGCGCCCATTGCCCGATGTCCGCTATTACTTTACAACAAGGCGTGGAGGTGGAAATAAAAAAAGAAGCGCCGGCAGTTAAAGAAGTTATGGCCGTATAAATTTTGTAATTCTTAATTTTATAATTTTGTAAATAATTTTTCAATTCATTAATTTTTAATAATTAAGATTTATTTAAAAATTAAAAATTTTAAATTAAATATTTTATGAAAATTTATTTAGATTACAGCGCGACAACCCCGGTTGATAAAAGTGTGGTTAAAGCTATGTTCCCATATTATAGCAATAAATTCGGCAATCCTTCCTCTCTCCATAGTTTCGGGCAGGAGGCGGTTAAAGGCGTTGACCGGGCTCGGGAGCAAATCGCTTGGCTGTTAAATTGCCAAGCAAATGAAATTGTATTTACTTCCGGCGCCACTGAATCGGACAATCTGGCCATCAAGGGCTTGATCAAAGCGTTGCTAAAAAAAGATAAAAATAAAAAATACCATATTATTACTTCTGCTATAGAGCATAGCGCCGTATTGGAGACGTGCGCGGAACTTGAGAGAGAGGGGATAGAAGTGACATATTTACCGGTTGGCAAAAATGGTCTTATTGATATTAATGGATTAAAAAAATCTATTAAAAATAATACGGTTTTAATATCAATTATGTACGCCAACAGCGAAGTAGGCTGTATTGAGCCGATAAATGATATTGGTAAAATTATCAATAAAATAAATGAAAAAAGATTAAAAGAATGGAAAAATATCAGCCCTAAAAGTAGGGGGGATAAGCCACATGAGATTTATTTTCATACTGACGCGGTACAGGCTATTAATTACGTAAATTGCGATGTTAAATATAATTTTATAGATCTATTAAGCTTATCCGGCCATAAAATATACGGGCCCAAAGGCATCGGCGTTTTATATGTCAGGTCGGGAGTGCCTTTATCGGCTTTGCAGCTCGGCGGGCATCATGAGAATAATATCCGTAGCGGCACTTTGAATGTTCCGGGGATTGTCGGCCTAGGATCAGCCGCCAGCCTTATTAATAAATCAAATCATGTAAATATCAATAAAATAATAGCCGGCCGGCGCGACCGGTTGGTGGTGGGAATAATAAAAAATATTCCTGAAGTTATATTAAATACCGATAGAAGCATATCTACGCCGTCTCACGCGCATTTTTCCTTTTTAGGAGTGGAAGGGGAGTCAATTTTAATTTCCCTTGATTTAGAGGGCATTGCCGTATCTACCGGCTCAGCTTGCGCTTCTGGATCTCTAAAACCCTCGCATGTTCTGCTCGCTATGGGCATAAAAGAAGAAGTAGCCCACAGTTCAATAAGATTCACATTAGGGAAAAATACAACTATAGGCGAAATAGATAAAGTTATAAAAATATTGCCGCCAATTATAAAAAGATTAAGGTCAATGGCGCCCTAAATACTTTTTATCAGATAATCAAAAACAACGCCGCTCTAGTTTTAAAAAATTGGGGCAGGGTTGTTTTTGCCGCTTATTATTAAAATGGATTATTAAAATTTATTATTTCGTTTCGGGAAGAATTTTTTTTATTTTCTTCAATTAATTTATTAAATAAATTTACGTCAACGATTACGCTGGCAACAGTGCCTTTTAAAGATAATATTTTTTTAGATGATTCTATGGCTTGATAAAAATTTTTGTAAAGGAAAGATGAAGCCATTAGCAATAATATAACAGAAATAAGCAAAGTTAAAAAATATATATAATTTAATATTTTTTGATAATTAATTTTATTGTTTATAATCATATATAAATTTATAAATTATTTATTTTATTGCCAATAAGTATCAGCGGCGATTGACACGCTTATTATTGAATTATTATCGGAATTTTCTAAAAAATTATTATCGGAATTTTTATTTAAAGAAGAATTCATTTTTATTGAATTTATGTTAATTTGATAATTTAAAGTTTCTAAATTAATCAAATAATTCATCTGGTCGGAAAATTTTCCGCTTGTTTCAAGGGTAATAGGCACTATTATATAAGTTTTATCTTTACTTGTGTCTTTATTTTCCGGAACAGATAAGTTTATTTTTTGGGTAATATTATATTTATCAGCTGAATTTTCCAGAGTAGTGATAAGATCCAGGGAATTATTCTTGTCTATAAAAATTTTATCAAAAACGCTTAATTGCTGTTGTATTTTGCTTATATTTTTTGACAATTCAGTAATGCTCTGGCCACGATTAAATTTTTCTTCCAGGTCTATTTTATTTTTATTTATTTCTTCGCTCATTTTTTTAATGTTTAAAATAGAATTTATAATTACAAAATATACAATTAATACCATCAAAATAATAGAAATTGATATGTTAAAAATAATTTTATTTTTATAATTAAGTTTTGATAATTCCAATAATTGCATATTAATTATTTACCCCGTTAAAAAAATTTTTCTAACTGGGTAAACTTAAAATGTTTTAATAAAATCTTCTAAATTTAAATTGGCGGTAATGGTAAAATTTATATTTTGCTTATCAAGCAGGCTTGTTATCGGCAAATTAACATTAGAATATATATTTGATTTTTCCAGATTTTGCTTGAAAACCAGCAAATTATCGCGCCAATCGGCATTGCCGATGATTTTAATGCTATTTTTTAATAATTCTATATTAGAAAAAGTAATGCCCGTAGGAGTTTTGTCCGCTAGATCTTTTATTAAATAAGACCAGGGTATAAAGTCTTTTTTTACTTGAGAAGTTATCTTAAGTTTGGAATTAATTTCACCGGCCTGGGCGTTATATATTTTATCGCCTTCAGCTTGGGATTCATTTTCGCTGATGGCGTTATAATAATTATATTTGAGGATATATTTAGCCGTTACCATCATTATGGAAATTATAAAAGTGATTACTAATAAAATACTAGTAATTTTTTTTATTATTCTATAAACTTTTCGCAGTTTAATTTCTTTTTTTGTATCTTTTGATATAAGATTTAGAGTAAGCATAATATCAAATGTCATTAATAAATATTTCTCTTAAAGCCAAGCCGATAGCGGTGGTATATGATAAATTTTCATTTAATAATTTAGATAGGCCATTACTAAATATTTTGTTTGAACTTGATTCTTTTTGGGAAGGGATATTAAAATTTATAAAAGAATCTCCTCTTACCGTTTCAATGGAAGTAGATTCGGCAATTATTTCATCAAATTCTTTAATATAGGCGCCGCCGCCGCATAATATTATTTTATTAATGGGGCCGTTATCGGAATATTCGGCTTGATAGAAGGCAATAGTTTGATGAATTTTTAGAATTAATTTATTGACAACATCGGTTAAAATATTTTTTATTATGCCTTCCGCGCTGTTAGAATCAAATCCGCAGATTAATTTGGCCTTTTCCGCTTGTTTTTTTTCTATTTTTAAAGTGGTGGCAATATTTTCCGTTATTTTTTCACCCGATATGGGCATGCTGATTGTAAATAGTATGGTATTTTTAGAGTAGACAGTCATATTGGTCCTAGTGGCGCCGAAATCAATCAGGCAATAATTTTTATCAAATTTATCAGTAAATTTATAATGTTCTTCGCGTAGCAAAGCACGGCACAGGCAGACCGGTTCCAGTTCCAGGGCCACTAAAGATAATTTAGCTTCATTGAATAAATTTGTATATTGCTCGACAATATTTTTATTACCGGCGCCGATCAGTACGCGCAGTTTATTTTTTATATTATTAGTAGTTTGCCAATCATAATAAATATTATTTATAGACACCGGGATATGTTTTTCAATTTCTTCTTCAATAATATTTTCCAAATCATTAGGTGTTTTGTCAATAGCGATTGATTTAATGTAAGTTTTTGAGTTGGGCAGGCAGGCTACTATTTCTTTGGCGGTAACTTTGCCGAATATGGGATTAGCCATTAAATAGTTAATGGCTTTAATAACTTCTTGAGGATTTTTTATATCGCCATTGTCTATTATTCCGGGAGTAAGATTATATTTGCTAAAAGCTTGGATATTGATTTTATCTCCGTTTTTGTTTAATTGAACAAATTTTAAGGATAAATCTGATATATCCAGACCGATTGGAAATTTTGAATTTTTAGAATGCCACATAATTAGTCTTATTTTATTATTTCTTTATAATTATATCATATTTACCGTTTTATTCCATTATTTTTCTTTCCAGGAAATAAACGTATATTCGCCGGTAGTGGGAAAATGCGGCGGAGGCATGAAGGTTAAATTATTGTCATAAATTAAATTTCTAATTTGATAGCCGGTGCCGTCGGTATAGGCAAATCCGTATCTGTTCCTGGTGGCCAGGGAGCCGTTGACAGTTATGGTATTTCTAATATAACTGGCGCAGCCTCCGCCGTAATAATTCCGGCCGACGCGACCGTCTTTAGCGATTAAAGCCGCGTCAACGCGCAAATCATCTTCGCTGTATTGGCCGATACTAATATCCCGCTGAGCGATTAAGCCGATGGCATCGGCGCCATTGCCATTGGTGTACATTAAGTCGTTATTAATAATAATGTCGGCGCTGCCGCCGGTAAACGGCTCTTGAAAAGATAAAATAGTGACGCGACTATTGTCAATTTGCCCGTCAACCCATATTTTATGTTTTATAAAAATTAAGCCGTTAGCCGGTATGCTCAGGGTGCTGATAATCGGAGTTTCCGTGTTAATACTGTTACTGGGATTTCCGGAACAGCTGGCATAGACGCTACTGACGCCGCGCACGTCAATTTTATTGTCAGTCCTCAAAGTAATATGGAATCCTTCGTCACAAGTGCTGGCCACGCAGTTTCCCCAAGCGCCGGCAGCCGGATCAATCACTATGCCGGAAGCAGCGGCTTTGTCGTAAACATTGTTAATGTAGCCGTCCAGCAAGTCAAAACTGATTATCGGCACGGGGAATTCGCGTCCGGCCATAAATACATCCGTTCTGATAGGAACGTTCAATGGCGGATTATTGCCGTCAGGCAGGGGATCGGCGGGGCTGATATGGGTATGAACTCCGAATTCATTCCCACCGCTATGATCGGGATCATTATAATCTAATAATGAGGAAGTTATTAAGTTATGAGACAGGCCGTCAAAGCGGATGCCGCCGTTGGAATGCAGGGGGCCCCAAACTTCAGTGCCGGCTCCGAAACGGATATCGGCGTTAGCTAAAGTGGAATAAGAAGACCAGGAAGGGATGCCGACTTGCACTTCAATATATCTTTTAATCTGCGGATAATTTGCCACCCAGCCGACTGATTTTACTTTAACCAAGGTGGAACCGTTTTGGGGCGGGGGAGTTATGTATAATTCATAATATCCGGAAATATTTTTTCCGGCTGAATCAGTGTAGGCGTACGGCCCGTACGGACCGTAATCGGGACCGGTCAGGCAAGTCTCTTTATTGCAATATTCTTCATGGTCGTGGTAAAGCACCCAGCGGTAATAATTAACGCCGGCTTCGGCTATATGCAGAGTCTGGGCGTAAGCCACTTTTCTGATGTTGAGTTTTTGCTGGAGCAAGGCCAAACTGATGGCGGCAGAAGTTATCATAAAAAATATACCGGTAGCGACTATCATTACCACCAGCATGGAGCCGGTCTGATTTTTTTTGGTGTTTTTTATTTTATTCAAAAAATTAGGCATAGCGTAAATTTTTAATGCTATAAATTATCTTTTAAGTTTCTTAAATTAACATCTGTTTCCAAGGAGTAGTCGTTAGGCGCTCTAGCGGGGGTGACGTTAATCAGCAAAGTTATCTGAATAAGCCTGATTTGATTGATAATGTCGGTATTATTATGATTATTATCAAAATAAATAAAGATCGGCTGTTCTTGGTTGTTAACGTAGCTGGCAATAGTAGTGGTGGCGCCGGCGCCGCTATAGTCGTTAGCCGCCCCCGGTTCGGTTATTGATTTTAATAACTGGCTGCCGTCTAAATAATAGCTTATTTTTTCCATTTGTCCGTCATCATCGGTATCGCTGTAAAATACGAGGTTATTGTCGTCAACTATTGCCAAAGGATAATCGCCTTGCTCCGAGGAATTAGCTCCTCTAATTTCTTTGGTGATTATATCCATGGCGTCTCTGGCGCCGCGTACAGCCGTTTCCTGCTCCGCTTCAAAAGTCGTAGCTTTATAAGATATAATAATAAAATCGGCGCCAATCGCCACCATGACGGTAAAAATGGTCATGGCCGTTAGTATTTCTATTAAAGTAAAGCCAGCCGATTTATTTTTTTTTAATAATGTATTATTATTCAACATATAAAATCATGGTTTTAGTTTCACCTGGCAATAAGCTGACAGGCTGGGGAGGGTCCCTTAAAATAATTGTCAATGAAGTGGAAGCGGTTTTTAAATCAACGCTATATCCGGGAGTGTCCCATTCCAGCGTTAAATTAGAATAACCGGAAGCATCGGTGGTATGTGTTTGATTATATTCATAGATAACCGGATTTTCACCTATTCTTTTGGTGCCGGTTACTACAATCGGCACGTTAGGTATGTTGTTTAAGACGGAGGGACCGTTGCATCCAGAGGCGTATATATCTAAACCATTATTGCGGCTGTCCTGCCAAGCGGCAAAAGTTTTACCTGCCGAATTAAGCCACAAAACAGCGTTGCTTTGGCTGGAAGTGCCTAAGTTTATATTAACTTTAATATCTTTAGTCCATAAAGCGCTGCCGGAAGAATCATATTTTTGTGTATATATATCTTCGTTGCCTTCGCGAAAATCCGTCCAGCCGACATAAATATTGCTGTTGTCGGCGATTATTTCCGGGTCGTATTGATCGTCTATAGGATTTTCCACATTAGCTTGTTTCCCCCAGATATTATTGCCGTTGTTATCATATTTAGCTAATTTAACATTTAAGTTGCCGTTGTTGTTTTCCGTCCAAGCCAGGTAAATATTGCCAGCCGGGTCGGTTTTAACTGCCGGAGAATATTCATCATCGCTGGTTGCGGCTATGGTTTTAGGCGAGGTCCAGACAGGCGAACCCGTAAAATCATATTTTTGCAGATAGATATCTTTGCCTCCAGCGGTGTTGTCAACCCAAGCAACTACGATATTGTCGTTGGAATCCATAGCAACAGCAGGAGAAATTTCATCGGTGGAAGAGGAAGTGATTTGCAGATCATTACTCAAGAGTTTATTGCCGTTTAAGTCAAAAATTTGGGCGTAGATATCGGTATTGCCATTGCGGTTGTCTTCCCAGACAACAGTGGTCGTGGCCGGGCCGAATTTTTCCGTCAAAGCCAAGCGGGGATTGGACTGGCTGGCGTCGCCGCTGTCGCTGTTGACTTTTTTAATAGTCCATAAAGGATTGGAGTTTTCATTCAGCCCGATTAGATAAATATTATCGTCTCCGATGATGGAAATAAGAGGATAAACATCGTAGTTAAAGACGGCGGTAGCGCCGTTATCGGATAGGCGGAAGCAATAGTCGGAGTCGGTAGCTAAATTAGTGGCTTTGATTGAATATTCAATTTCGGTAAACTCGTCGGCGGTCAAGGCCAAACCAACGGTTTTAGCAGAGGTATCTTGCAGGTAGCCGGCTTTAAAGTTAACATTTTCGTCGGTTAGGTCGCCGACAACGTTAGTGCTGGAATCGCCATCGGTAAAATTAGCCGAGTCAGCCATCCGCCAGGCCAGGGTATCATTATTAGGCAGGGTCAGCCAGCTGGTTATGCTGGCGCAAGTGGAAGCGGCTTCTCCGTATTCAATTTGGTATTCAACACTACTGGAAGTAATACTGCCTTTGTTGGCTATGGCAAAACGCAGGCGTATTATTTGATTAATACTAATAGTGGCAGGCATGTCTTCGTCAGCTCGCCAAGTGGCGTTTGTTTCATTGCCGTCGTCGTTATGCCAGCGGTAATGGTATTGCCAAAGCTTGGCCGGAGCTAATAAATCAGTGGTTTCGGAAATTTCAATATTTACAGCCGGAGTTATCGCGCCGGAGCTGATAATAACATCGGCGGTTGTATTATTAATTTTGATTTCCAGCGTATTGTCTTTAATTGCCGAGGCAGTGACATCTAAAACAACATAAACGCACATAGATTGAGTAGCCGCTATATCAACGCCGCCGGCGTTGTTAAATAAAGCAATTCCATCCGCGCCGTTAAAAGTGGCGCTAGAGCCGAATTGTAAGTCGCTGCCGGCGTTGTAGATTTCTCCAGCGCAATCATAAGGGTAGGTATTGTCAAGGTCATAATATAATTTTACATTAGCCAAGCCGGTTTGCGCGTCAACTGTGCCGTGTTCAGTAATATTAATGCCAGTAACATCGCGCGGGGTAGTATTGTTTATAATCACAAAACCGCCGCCAACAAATAAACCGCTAGCGGGGATGGTGGTTGATGATACTTGATTACCTAGGTTGTTGACCGTAACGTCATTAGACGAAGCAACGTGAAAAACAGCTAAAGCGCTGTTCCTTTGTTCGCCGCCGCCGCCGGTTAAAGTCAAAGTGGCTCTTTGGGCGGCGGCGGCAGTGATATTCAACGAAGCCGCGGCCAAAGAGCCGTTATTGCCCGTGGACCAATCATTCCATAATTGCTGGGTCCAATTGTCGGCGGAACCGGATGACCAATTAGAGCTGTTTGGCGTGTTAAAATTATTATCGCCCCAGCCGATGGCGGCTACGGCCCAGCCTGTATCTGTTGAAACGGCAGTGGCACCGGTAGTAGCGGTTAGAGAATTACCGCCGGTTTGGTCGTTGGTAGTTGTCACATTCAATAAATTAGAGGTATCTAGCCCGGAGACTTCCATAATCATCAAAACGCCTCCGCCAATAATTTGAGTGCTGGTAATATTAACTTGAGACGGTTCGCCGGCGCCGGCTATTTTATGCCAAATGCCAACGTCTAAATACCATGAGGAATTGCTGTAAGCCGACTGGGTAAAAACGCCGGCCGCGTTGGTGGGCGCGTTAAAAGCGGAATTATTGTTGCGGTGGGCGGCAATGGCGATAATAACATTGCCGGCAGTCGGAGGGCTGTTAAAAGCGGCTGAGAGCTGATAAGTATTATTGCCTGGCGAGCCTATTTTTGTCTGGACAATGGCAACCCCGCCGGCGGCTTGGGCAGGTTTAAAATCAAATATACCACCGAGGTAATTAATTATAACTTGAGAATATTTATTGTAATTAATAAAGCTTTTGGGAGAAATGAAATCAATGATTTTTTGGTTAAACGTCGGGGCAAGATTAGCCTGGGCGGGGAGTATTGCAAATTCCGTCCGCGCATTTGTTAAATCATTTAGTTTTGGTTCGGCCAAAACTATCCGGTTGCTAGGTTTATTTTTGCTTATTAATTTTAAAGCGCTGGAATTGTCTTGCCAGACAATAAAAGAATCGCCGTTCGCGGCCGCGGCGATATCAGGATTTTTCTGGAATTTAGTAGCGCTTATTTTATAATCGGATCCCCATTGCTTTACGGCCGTCTGGCTGTATTTTTGAACATAAACAAAGGAAGAGGTGGCGGATGAATTCTGCCAAACAAAGTACATATTATTAGAATTATCGCCGGAGAAACGGACATTAGCCTTGTCGTCATTGCCGGCAGCATTAACCATCCAGTTATTCGGCAGAGTGTTGGCCACGGTCCTGATGTTCAGAGCCGCCAGTTTGTCTATGGAAAAACTTTCTTCCGTCTTGGCTCCGTTAAAAATTGAAATATTAGGCTTGGAAGGGTTAAGGTTAATCGCGTCTCGGGCGTAAGTTTTATCCGCGCCGTAGTCGGCTTTAGTTACTGTCACTTCATAATTTTCAAAAGCCGGCAATAACAGCAAATAAAAGAAGCCATTGCCGTCCGTTATATAATCAGCGCTGATTGAAGGAACAGCGCTTTGCACATGAATATCGGCATTCGGCACCGGAGAGCCGTTGGCATCCACCGCGTATATTTTTAAAAGGCCGTAGCCTTCATTCGTTTCTTCAGTCTTGGGAATTACTTTAGAAAATACAGTCACGTTTTTGCTTTTAAAATGACCTTGCCAAGACACGTCAATCGTAACGATTTTATAGTCATTACCGATGGAGTCGGTGGAAGAGGCAATAGTGCCGTCATAGGGATCATCGTAAAAAATAACGGTAGCGTGCACAGTGAATATTGCAGTTTTGTTAATAGTTTCGTACTCGGGAATAATCCCTGGCGGAGACCCCGTCAAAGTGCCGACATTCGCGTATGGTAAATTGCGAATCCGCTCCATTTTTTGATTAGCTATGCTAATAGCTTCCACGTAGGAAGTGTTATCAGCGGTTATATTCAGGGAAAGTATCACCAAACTGTAAATACCCATCATTAAGATAACTATAACAGCTAAGGAAACCATCACCTCAATTAAAGTAAGGCCAGAGCTGTTTTTAAGTGGATTTTTAATCATACTTATATGGTTTATTAAGCCGAAAATATATTTTTAGGAAATGGCGGTAGTGATGCTGTACATCGGCATAACTATCGCCACGGCCATAGCGCCGACCGCGCAGCCTAAAAATAAAATCAGGATCGGTTCGATTATGGAAGGCAAATTATTCATAGTTTGGTCAACTTCATTTTCGTAAAATTCAGCCAATTCCAATAAAATATTATCCAATTCCCCGGTCTGCTCGCCGATAGTAACCATTTGCACGACAATTGGGGGAAAAAGCTTGGGATAATTTTTTATCACTTCGTTAATCTGCCCGCCTTTTTTTATCTTTTCGGCCATATCCATTAAAGCTTTCCGGTAATGCAAATTTCCCATGACATTGCCGGTTATTTTAAAAGTTTTAATAATCATAATGTCAGTTTTCAAAAGCGAGCTGATAGTTCTGGCGAATTTAGCCAAATTAATTTTTTTAATAATTGAAGAAAAAATCGGAGTTTTCAATAACAGCGCTTGCATGTAATATTTGCCTTTGTAAGTTTTTAATATTTTTACAATCATAAAAATAAACAATATTAAAATAAACAAAACTATCAGGCCATGGGTCACCAAGGTGTTGCTAACGGAAATAAGAATTTTTGTCGGCAGGGGCAATTCTGCGTTAAAATCGGCGAACATGCTGGTTATTTTCGGCACGACAAATACCAGCATAAAAGTGCCGATTCCCATCATAGCCACTATAATTACGGCCGGATAGGTCATGGCGCCTTTGACTTTTGAAATTAATTCATGCTGTTTTTTCAACTGAATATAAAGCTGGGCTAAAACTTCTTCCAGCTTGCCTGATAATTCGCCGGCGTCAATCATGCTGATAAAAAGTTCCCCGAATATATGGCTGTATGGCTTTAAGCTGGCCGATAAACTGGTGCCCTTGGTTACGCTGTTGGCTATATCTATTAAAATTTTTTTAAAATATTTATTTTCACTTTCTTGGGACAGGGTGTTTATGGCGGTTGACATTGATATGCCGGCTTTAAGCATAATGCCGAGATGCTGGATAAAAAATAATTTTTCGCGCAAAGGCACTCCGGAAAATTTATTTAAATATAAATTAATTTTTTTTATTATTAAATCAAATGAAAGGTCGCTTTTGTTAGTTGATTTGCTTTTGTCGCTGTCTTTTTTGTACTGTAAATTTACAGCCATAATGATTGCTTATATTAGTAATTTAATTTATTAAGCAGATATTCTATTCCATGGTCACCCGCATAATTTCTTCAATAGTTGTTATGCCGTTCTTGGCCTTGATAAATCCGTCTTCAACAATAGTCAGAAGGCCTTGCTTGTATGCCTGCTTTTTAATTTCATTGACATCGGCTTTTTTCAATATTAATTCTGACAACTCCGGGGTGATTTCCAATGTTTCGTAGATGCCGATGCGGCCTTTGTAGCCGGAATTATCGCATCGCTTGCATCCTTTGCCGCGGTAAAAAAGGATTGATTCCAAACCTTTTTTAGCATCGTAAATGGCCTTTTCCTTTTCCAGAGTAATTAAAATATTATCTATATTCAGTTGTTTTTGCAGGTCTTTAATAGTCCCTTTATCTAAATTATAGCTTTGAATGCAGTTAGGGCAAATTTTTCTGACCAATCTTTGGGCAATAATAAGATTGGCGGTTGTAGCCAGTAAAAAAGAAGGAATGCCCATATTAGCTAATCTAGGCAGGGTGGTGATGGCATCATTCGTGTGCAGAGTGGAAAGAAGTAAATGACCGGTCATAGCGGCATGCACGGCGATTTCAGCTGTTTCTTCATCGCGGATCTCGCCAACCATAATTATATTCGGGTCCTGCCTTAATAAGGCGCGCAGTCCTAAAGCAAAAGTAAAGCCGATTTTGGAGTTGACCTGAGATTGATTGACATGCTCCATGCGGTATTCAATCGGATCTTCTATGGTAGAAATATTTACTTCCGAAGTATTAAGGATATTCAATAGAGTATAAAGAGTGGTGGTTTTTCCGGAACCGGTCGGTCCGGTGACTAATATCATGCCATGGGGCTTAGAAATATTTCTTTTAACAATTTCATAACTATTGGGCTGAAAACCCAGCTGTTTAAGAGTTAAAATTTGGCTTTTTTCGTTTAGCAGGCGCATAACTATTTTTTCGCCGTCAAAAGTGGGAATAAACGAAACGCGGAATGAGACATTATATTCATTATTGCTTATTTTAAAGCGGCCGTCTTGAGGCAGACGATGTTCGTCCACTTTCAAGTTAGAAAGAATTTTTATGCGCGCGATTATGCCGGGTTGGACATTTTTAGGAAGAATCATGACATTTTTTAAAACGCCGTCAATCCTGTATCTAATATCAACTTCTTTTTCTCCCGGCTCTATATGGATATCGCTGGCTTCTTCATAAATGGCGTATTCCAAAAGAGTATCGACAATTCTGACAATGGGAATATCGGCAGCCAATTTATGCAAATCATCGCCGTTTTTAAAATCAAGATCGGCATTTTTGTCTTCTGTCAAATAATTTATTTCCGCTTTTAAGGTTTTATGGTATTGTTTCAAGCATTCTTTAATGCTTTCCGGCGTGGTTAAATAAATTATCGGCTCTAAGCCGGTTTTTTTCTTGATGAATTCAAAAATTTCCAAATCATTAGGGTTGATAGTGGCAATTTTTATAGTTTTATTATCAGATGAAAAAGGAATTAAATTGTGCGTAATAGCAATCGGTTCCGGAATATTCAATAAGACATCGCGGCGGATGGTTTGCTCCTTGAGGTTTATAAAAGGAATTTTAAAATAATTAGCCGCTTCTTCATAAAAAGTCATAGAAGAAACAACTTTTTTTTCATATAATAAATTTAGAATGCTTTTATTTATTGAAGCTGCCTCCTTGTCTATGCTGTCAAATTCTTTGGCTGATAAAATATTGGATTTGATTATTATATTTTTTAATTGCTCTTTGGTAAACATGGGGATAATTTGTATTATATAAAATTTATTGAAAAATTAGTGTTTATATTATAACATAAATTATAAAATAATAAAAATTTTATTTTATTGGCGAATATGTTAATATATAAATACTTATTATTAAAGAATAAAGCATAGCCAATATGATTAATAACCTATCTTCATATTTTTATTTGGGCTGGAGAAAAATATTAGAAATTATCCTTGACCTATTTGATTATTTATATATAAAAATTTATTTAGCCATTATTTTATTTATTAATTTATCAAATTGGACAATAGCTAAAGTAATAAGTGACAAAACCAAGCAAGATTTATATATTTCCCAATATTCAAATTCAGATTCTGTTAAAGATTTGTTTATTCTCCATTATAACGTCGATTTTGGAATCAATCTTGTCGGCCGGGTGGAAAGAGTATATATAATGCCTTTATTCGGCTTGTTGATATTAATAATTAATTTGTTTTTACTTTTATATTTTTATAAAAATAACAAATTTATTTCTCATCTTTTATTAACATCGGTTTTTTTAGTGAATGTATTTTTATTAATGGCGCTAGCTTCCATATATTTAATAAATTTTAGGCCGATTATATAAATAAATTTATGCAAGATTTTTATATTATAAAAATATTTTTTCTTACCGCTTTGGCTTTTATTTTTACCGTCAGTTGGACCCCCATTTTAACCCATTTTTTATATAAAAATCAATTAGGCAAACAGATAAGAAACGACGGCTCCACACCGCTGTTTACTAAAATGCATTCCCATAAAGCCGGCACCCCGACGATGGGAGGACTTTTAGTCTGGGTGACAGTTTTAATTTTCAGCGTATTATTTTATTATTTGGCAAAATTTTTGCCGTTTGCGTTTTTTAAATATTTGGATTTTCTATCCCGCAGCGAAACTCTTTTGCCCCTCGGTTGTTTAGTGGCCTCGGCGATCGTGGGCTTGGTTGACGATTTTTTAGACGTGAGGAAAATAGGTTATAAAAACAGAGGCATAAAATTCAGCCATAAATTTATTATTTATGCGGTAATCGCTTTGTTCGGCGCTTTCTGGTTTTATTTTAAATTGGGCTGGGATATAGTGCATATACCGTTTTTAGGAGACTTTTTTCTGGGCTGGTATTATATTTTGTTTTTTGTGGCGGTAGTGGTCGGCACTGCTTTTGCCGTTAACCAGACAGACGGCCTTGACGGTCTGGCGGGCGGAACGCTCTTGGTGGCTTTCGGCGCTTATGGAGTAATCGCTTTTTCAGTCGGCAAATATGATTTAGCGTCTTTTTGCGGAGTATTGGGCGGCGCTTTGCTGGCTTTTTTATGGTTTAATATCAATCCGGCCAGATTTTTTATGGGCGACACCGGTTCCATATCGCTGGGCGTCACTTTGGCTTTAGTGGCGCTCTACACCAATACTGTTTTTATTATGCCCTTTTTAGGAATAATATTTGTGATAGAAGCTTTTTCCACTATTATCCAAATTCTTTCCAAAAAATTGCGGTCGGGGAAAAAAGTTTTTCTATCCGCTCCCATTCACCATCATTTTGAAGCTTTGGGCTGGCCCGAACATAAAATCGTCATGCGTTTCTGGGTAATCGCCGGCGTGAGCGCCAGTATCGGGCTGGTAATATTTTTATTGGATAAAACACTGTGAGTTAAAATCCATAAAGTCAGAAAGTTTGAAAGGATAAGTAGTTTAAAAATATAATTTTTATTTTATTTTTTGCAACATGGCGAAATTAAAAAGGGCTATTAACAGTTTGTTTACCGGCACCAGCGGCCATGAGCCGGATATGGGTTTAATAATTGCAGTTGGTATAATTTTGGTTTTCGGCTTGATAATGCTTTCTTCCGCTACTTCGGCTATAGCATATGCCGAACATAAGGATGGTTATTTTTTTGCCAAGCATCAATTATTCGGGCTGGGGCTGGGCCTGATAGCGTTTTTTATATTGTCTAAAATAGATTATCATGTCTGGCGCAATCCCAAGCTGGCTTTCGGTTTTCTTATTTTTTCCATTTTACTTTTATTATTAGTATTTATTCCCGGAGTTTCTTCTACGCATGGCACGGCTAGGAGCTGGATAAACATATTCGGCCATTCCCTCCAGCCGTCTGAATTTGTAAAATTATCCTTTTTGCTTTATTTATCCGCCTGGCTGGAAAGCCGGGGAGGAAAGCGTTTAGGCAAATTCCGCGAAGGCAGCGGCCCGTTTTTCATGGTTTTAGGACTAATCAGCTTTCTGATGATTAAGCAGCCGGATATAGGCACTTTGTCAATTATTGTCATCACTTCTTTAATTGTTTATTTTATCGGCGGAGGTAATATCAACCATATTTTGCTGATAGTTATAGCCGGCATAATATCTTTATTTTTATTGGTTAAAACGATGCCTTATCAGGCAGATAGGTTTAAATGTTTTTTTGATCCGAGGTATAGCGCTAATGATATTTGCTATCAGGTAAACCAGTCATTAATCGCTGTCGGATCCGGCGGGTTTTGGGGCCGGGGCTTGGGCAATAGCCGGCAGAAATTTATGTATTTGCCGGAAGTAAGCGGTGATTCTATTTTTGCCATCATCAGCGAAGAAACCGGCTTAATTTTTAGCGGAATTTTGGTTTTGTTGTTTGCTTTTATTTTTTATCGGGGATATGTAATTGCCAAATACGCGCCTGACCATTTTGGCAGAATTTTAGCGATCGGCATTGTCTCCTGGCTGGTTGTTCAGGCCATGATTAATATCGGCGGCATAATAAATTTAATTCCCATGACCGGCGTGCCTCTGCCATTTATCAGTTATGGCGGTTCGGCCATTTTGGCCAGTTTGGCCGCGGTGGGCATACTTGTTAATATCAGCAAGCAGGCGAGAAGATAGTTATAAAGTTGAAAGTTTTAAAAGTTTATAAAATTAAAAATAAAAAAGCTCAAGAATGCAATCCTTAAGCAAATGAATATAAATTTTAACGCTTTTTTTGTTTAACCATAAACCATCTTAGTAAATTTTTTCATGGTTTCTTCTGTATCTAAAGAAGCATGGTGTGCTATTTTATTAATTTCATCCTGAAATATTTTCTCTTCTTCCAGTATTCTTTCTTTATCTAATATTTCTGCTAATAGAATATTAATATCCATAGATAACTCCTTATAAAAATTAAAAAATGAACAAATTTATATTTGTAATTTATGATAACAAATGGTAAAAAAAATATCAAGAAAATATTATTAACCGGCGGCTGTACCGGTGGTTCGGTGATGCCACTTTTGGCAATTTTTGACGAATTAACAAAAGAACAACTTGGACATCGGATGTCCCGCTTGGACATCCGATGTCCAAGTTATAAGTTTTTATGGATCGGCACTAAAAATGGTGTGGAACGGGAAATGATTGGCAAAGAAAAAATAGAATTTAAACCAATCGTCAGCGGAAAGTTCCGGCGGTATTTTTCCTGGAAAAATTTTATCGATCCTTTTTATGTTCTAACCGGCTTTATCCAATCTTTGTTTATTATTAATAAATGGAAGCCGGATTTGGTGATAAGCGCCGGTAGCTTTGTGAGCGTGCCGGTAGTGTGGGCGGCTTGGATTTGGCGCGCGTCGGTTTTAATCCACCAGCAGGATATAAGGCCGGGGCTGGCGAATAAATTAATGGCGCCATTTGCCAAAATTATCACTACGACCTTTGCCGAATCAGTAAAAGACTATGGCCCAAAAACGGTTTGGACCGGAAATCCAATCAGGCAGAATCTGATTACAAGAAAACAAGAAAACAAGAAAACAAGAAAACAATCTAATGGTTTACTGGCTGTTTTGATTATCGGCGGGGGGACTGGGGCAGGGGCCATAAACAAATTAGTGGAGAGAAGCTTGGATGAATTGACAAAATTTTGCCGAATAATTCATGTTACTGGAAAAAATAAAAATAATAAACCCGTCATTCTGAAGCGCAGCGAAGAATCCCGTGGATTAGAAGTAAATAACATTGTAAATAATTATAATTCATTTGAATTTTTAAATACCCAAGATTTGGCCGCTGCCTACGCGGCCGCGGATGTGGTTGTGTCCCGTTGCGGGATGGGAGTACTCTCTGAATTGGCATATTTTAAAAAGCCGTCAATATTAATTCCCATTCCCAACTCCCATCAGGAAGACAATGCCGCTTATTTTTACCATAAAAACGCAGCTGTGGTTTTGGACCAGAACGAATTAACGCCGCCGGTATTTATAAAAAAAATAAAAGAATTGTTGGCTGACAAAGAAAAGCAAAAAGAATTAAGCGAGAATATAGGCAGAATTATAAAAAGGGGAGCCAATAAGAATATTATTAAAATAATAAAAGAAATTTTTTAAATATTTAAATATACTCATTAGTATTATATTAATTTGTATGTTATTATATAATTAGACCGTTGATTAATTAACTGAAAAACCAAAGGTTTTTCACTGGCTTAAAGCCATAT
>PETS01000133.1 GCA_002781265.1 Candidatus Falkowbacteria bacterium CG02_land_8_20_14_3_00_36_14
ACGGGCATAATTAAGCTTTGGCTGAAATTATTGTATAATAATTTTTTATCAAATAAATCCAACATTAATATAGTTAGCATTTCCCCTAAAATTTCTGATAAATCCTTGATAAACCGATATTTTAAATTTTTTACCAGTTTAGCGATTAGCGCGTCTTCATAACTGCCAAAAGCCCAAACGCCGTCAAAATAATATTTTGGCTGGCAATTTGAACAAATTTCTCCCCGGCTATTTTTTTGCCGGCAATTAAAACAATACTGGCTGTTTGGCAGTTCAACGCGCGCCAAGCATTCCGGGCACAGCCATTTTCCTTCAACATTGCAAATTAAGCAGCTGATAGGAAAAAATAAATCTAAAAAGAATGCCTTTATTTTTACGGCATTCTTTATGATTTTATTATTTATCATTAACATTGCCTGTAAATTAATTAATTCCGACTATAAATTTTTTCCTGCCAGTTCGCTTCGTCCACTTTCCAAACTTCTTTTTCTTTTATAAATTTTAATATTATATTTTGATAATAATTTGCTATATTTTCCCTGCCTTTGGTTTCGCTTTTCTTGGTAGATACCAAAATTTCGGCCGTGCCTGAATTTTCATCAAATTTTTTAATTTCTGATGAAATGGATTTGGTAATAACGCCAAAATAAATACTGCTGTCAATATTGATTTCCCTTTCCCGGCTAATATAATTTTCAGACCAAGCTTGCATTTTGGCGCTCATAAATATTTTTAAATCCTCTAAGTTGCCATAATTTGACTGGTTGGAAAAACTGCCGAATCTTTCCGCGAAAGATGAAGACTGCCTTTTTAAATCCTCTTTCAATTTCTCTTCCGGAGTGGTGGTGGCTGCCGCCGGCTGGCTTATATTTACTATCGCCCCATTCTTTTCCGGCAAAGTAATAGTTTCTGTTGTTTCGGGCAAATTAGCATTATTTGAAGCTTCTTCGGCATTTTTTGGCGGCTCTTGAGAATTATAAAAAAACATAAAATAAATAAAACCAATTAAAAGAATTAACCCGATTATGATTATGATAATACCGACTATTTTTCGATTCATATTTTTTGCTTATTTTTTTATTTTATTTGTTTATAATAATTATATTTCCATATCCCCCAGACCGCTTTCTGGCTGGCTGTCCGCATCGCCTTCATTTCTCCAGGCTGTCGGCGAATTCTTTCTTTGCTTCCTCAATTTCTAAAAGCTGCCGGGGGTCAGAGGTGATCAGCTGGTCTTCGGTGTAGGAAGCCACTACTTTAATGGCCGCATGCCTGGAACCGGCGAAAAAGATGCCTTCGCCTACTCCGCATTCAAACAATAAATATCTTTCTCCTTCGGTTAAAACAAAAGTCTTCTGCACTAAATCCATGGAAGCGGGAGATTGCTTTAATAAAAGCTGCAAAGAAGAATTGGTGACTATGGCCTGCCCGTAAATGGAAGTTAAAAAATCATTGACATCCTGGGTAATGGTGGTCACGCCGAGGTAATATTTGCGGCAGCGCTTGACTAGGGCAAAAATAAATTTCGCGCTGTCTTCATGCTGCATCAGCCACCAAGCCTCGTCAATGACTAAAATTCTTTTTTTCATCTCGCTACGCACCACGTTCCAAATATAATTTATAATCATATATATGGCTATCGGCCTTAATTCATCTTCCAAATCCCGGACAGAAAAACAAACCAGCATATTATCCATAATAACATTGGTTGGGCTGTTAAAAAGGCCGGAAAAAGTTCCTTCGGTATATTTACGCAATCTTAAAGCCAAATCAGCGCCCCCTTCCATGTCTTCCAATATATTCTGCAGATCGCGCATAATCGGCGGATCTATGCTGGATAGATCGCTTTCGGCCGTAATATCTTTTTTAGTATATGTCTCAATCAAGGCCCGATCAATAATAGAATCTTCCGCATGGGTTAATTCTCCCAGCATTAGCCTAATCAAGCCTTTAGCCGTAATAACCGCGCTCCTGATTATATCTCCGGCTTTGGAATCATCTCCGATAGAACGAGGCAAGTCAAAAGGATTAATCTTATTCTCCGAAGATAAAGATATGTTTATATAGGTTCCGCCGACCGCTTCTGATAAATGGCTGTATTCCCTTTCCGGATCAATAATAATCACTTCCGTACCCATCATTAAAGAGCGCAATACTTCTAATTTAATGGCATAACTTTTGCCGGCGCCGGAAGTGGCGAAAACAACCGAATTGGCGTTTTGCAAACTGAATCTATCAAATAAAATCAAGCTGTTATTATGCCTGTTGATACCGTATAAAACTCCATTATCGCTGGTGAGCTCCGAGGACATAAACGGGAAAGATGATGCCACCGGCGAGGAATTTAAATTAAAGGAAATAAATAATTCATCATTGCCTAGCGGCATGGTTGAATTAAATCCTTGCTCCGCTTGAAAGAGCACGCGTTTGGAAAAAACCAAACGGGCGCCGATAATATTTTCCACTTCTTCGGTTAATTTGTCCAAACTCTCTAAATCATCTGCGTAAATGCTGACATATAACGCGAATTGAAAAAATTTTTCCGTACCCTGGGTCAAAGCGTCGCGCAAAGCTTCTATGTCGCGCAAAGCGGTTTCGCGCAAAGGGTCTCTGGCCGCACCCTTTTCCGCGTCGGAAATAATTTGCGCTTCCAGGTTGCCAACTTTATTTTTTAATTGCTTTAATACTATCGCCGAATTAATAGGATAAAAAAACATAGAAATATCAAGAGTAGTGCTTAAATTTATAATCGGTGAAAACCAGCCGACGCTGATATACCGCGGATAATTAATAACAAACAGGGTTCTGATAAATTTCTCTCCCAACCTAAGGTAATTGGAATTGATTTTCATGGCTGAAGGCGCGATTAGATCCCTAACGGTTAAAGTGCCGCGCCGATAAGCCTTTTCTCCCTCAATCATTTCTTTGGTTAATTCTGTTTCTGCATAAATGCCTTTGGGGGCTGCTAAACTTCCAGCGGCTTTGGCTGCCTGATCTTTTTTAGCTTGTTTTTTAAATTTATTTAAATTAAACATATTTATAAAAACTGTAAAATTTTTTCATAAACGCCTTTTTTATTATCTATAAAAATATAATTAATTTTTAAAACGCATCTTCTTAATATCTACCATCTTTTGGTTAGCCGATGTGGTCGGATTGTAAGTATTATAATAAAGCTCAATCAAACTTTGGGTGTCCAATTCTACCGCGTTTAGGCCGATAGATGCCAATCCGGAAATTACATTTTCTACTCTCCGATTAAGCTTGGCCCGGCTTTGCAAGAATTTTTCCTCTTTTAATTTTATTATGCGGTTGGGATTAAAAACTTCAATAAAAGAAGATAAAAAATTCTTGCGATCGCTGATTATGGGGCTGTAGGATATGATTATATAAAAATGCTTGTTCATTATTTTTCCCAAAGCTATCAATTCTTCCAAATATCTGATATATTCGGTTGTTTGCATTTTTAAAAGCTCATTAGTTTGTTCTTTTTCTTTTATTAATAAATCGTTTAAATAATTTTCTATATTCAATTCCCGGGATTGAATTACGATTTGCAGGGGAAAATCAATATTATTTAAAAAACTGACATAAGCGGAGATAATGGCATTTTGTTCATCTTCGCTTTTTAATGAAAAATTTATACTGGATACTAAAATTACTGACCGCAAGGACCCATCGCGTATAAGCACCGTGTCTTTCTTTATTTCCGCTATATCCAAATAGCGCTGGGTAGAAGCGCTTACTTTATTTCTTGCTAAATTATTATTGGGCATAAATAATGCTGGCTATTATTAAATATTCGCGCTTTTTGAAGAATCTAAAATAATATTACTTCCTTTAGCTTCTCCTTTATAAGCCCCTTGAGTATCAACTATTAGGGATAATTCAGCTAATCTTGAAGTTATATTCTTGGCTGCGGGCAAATTGCTTTCTTTTATTAATTTTGTTCCCGCCATGTCTTGTTCGCGCTCTATTTCAATTTTTCTAAATGTATAATTCCAAACCCTCAAGCTCGGACGGCTTATCGTTTGCGCCAAATTCAAGACAAAAAAATGAAACGGACGGCTGTTAACTTTCACGAACGCGAAGGTAATGCAAATTATCAAGCTTATAACCGTTAAAAAAATAAACAGGGCAAAATCAGAAATTTTATAAAAAATAGCTATAAAAACCGCTTCCACTAATAATAAAATAAACTGCCGGGTGGTAATTGGCCCGATAATTTTATCTTCCACGTCAATAAATTGGGGAACGGTAAATTGCCGCATAAAATTTAAAATCTTAAGCTTTTATTTAAATCCATTATAGCTTCAAATTCTTGGCCGGTTAAATAAATATTATTTTTATCTTTTCTTTCCTCTATTATAGCATTAATCGGCTTGTTATTGCTAATGCTTTCTTGGCCGATGCTTAAATATAATTTATACAATGGGCTTTGGCGCCAGGCCCTTATCCCCTCTATTTTTTTCCCATATTCTTCCTCTTCCAGCAAGCTGATTTTTTCTTTTATTTTTTGAGCAGACAGGAAGGGCTGGTTGTTTATGCGCCTAAAATTAACCAGATTCATTGATCTTAATTCATCTATTGGGCCCATAACCCTAGGCATTGACTTTATGTCTTCCATTTTAATCTTGCCGATTAATTCTTTAGGGGGGCGGATATTTATAATACTTGGGTGCTCATCTATCTTGTTATTATTTTCCGGCTTGGAAATTATAAAACTGCCGGTAGCTTGCTTTTTGAATTTTTCTTCTTCTATATTTTTTTTAATCGGCGTGCTCTTTGCTATTTTCGGCAAAAGCGGAGCTAATTCATGGGCGGTATCTAATGTTCTAAAATTTTCATTATTTTTAGATTTTTTTAAACTTTCCTTAAAATTATAGGCAATGTCCCTTAAGCCAATATCTTTTATTAAATTTGTTTTAAGCTTTAACTCTTCCGGAAGCGGCGGATTTGGTATTGGCTGTCTATCTCCGGAAAAATTTTTCTGATTTACGTCAGCGGCTGTTTTAATATTTCTTTTCTTAATAATCTGATTGGCGATTAATATAACTTTATCAGTTGATTCCTCGTCAAAAGAAAGCCCCCCTTGTTCTATGGGCTTGATTAAAGATTCTCTCGTATCCACTCTATCCCTTATGCCCCTAACATAAGTTCTTATTATAGCTTTAAAGCGGCTGGCCAGCAATCCGCTACCAAAATTTATTTTAACTTCTTTGATAATTTCGTTTATTATTTCTTCCTTCTGCTCTTTATTAGAATGGGAAATCATGCTGCCGTCCATATTTTTAGCTAATTTTCTAATCTCTTCCTCGTCCTCGGCGGAAAAAAAGAAATTGGCTCCGCCTATTTTTTTGTCCGCTATATTAATCTTAGAAATCGGGATAAAAATATCTTTAGCCGATTGGCTCACCGGCTGTTCTGTCTTTGCGCTTTTAGCTCCCGCCTCCTTAGGAAGCGGAACCTCACCGGCTTTATTAAAATAAGCCGATATTTCTGAAAAAACTTTTTTATTTAATTCATCCGCCAACGCAGCCGCTTTTATCTGATCTAATTTAAATTCCTGAATAAAATAATTAATCAGATTATTCGCGTCAATATCTTTAACCACCGCCTTTATGATGACAGCGGCTAAATTTACATTATATTTTTTTTCTAATCCGGCAATCATGGATAAAACCGCCGGCGTAGAAATTTTATCCCGCAAATCTTTGGGTAAATTTTTATATTTTTGCAAATAATCAAACATACTCTATGTCTTTTTTAATCTGTTTTATTAATTCGTCTTTATTCTTAAATTTTTTTATTTCCCTGATTTTCTTTATAATTTTTACTTTAATATTTTTATTATAAATATAATTGCTAAAATTTTTTATGTATAATTCCAGCGCCATGCCCTCGGCAAATGTCGGCTTGGCGCCATAATGCATAAGAGCCGAATAATTTTTCTTGGCCGCTTCCACGGCCACTAAATAAACTCCGTAATCTATGGCTAAATTTTTTTTGTCTAAATTAGCCGTCGGAAAACCGATTCTTTTTCCCCTTCCCCGGCCGGCAATTACTTTGGCTGCAAAGCTTATCATAAATTATTTAATTCCGCTTAAGACTGCTATCATTTCTATCAGCGCTTTAGCCGCTTCAAAACCTTTATTGCTTTTATTGTTTTCCGAACGTTTTTTGGCCTGATCTAAATTATAAGCAGTTATGACTCCAAAAGTAATGGGCAGATGATGGTCAAGCATTACCCTAAGGATCCCTTCCGAGGCTGTTTTGGCCACATATTCAAAATGAGCCGTTTCTCCCTTAATGACGGCGCCGATGGTTACCAGGCCGTTAAACTTTTTCTTTCGCGCCAAGGCCTGGCATAGTAAAGGAATTTCCAAAGAGCCGGGAACTGAAAATATTTTTATATTTTTAGAAAGAACTCCGCATTCTTGCAAGGCTTTTTGAGATCCTTTAACTAAATCATTAGTAATATTTTCATTAAATCTGGCTCTCACAATAGCTATTTTACATTTATGTCCGTCTAATTTTCCAAACTTATTATCTTCCATATTATTTTAATAATTTTTCTAAATATCTGGCTATCATATCCACCTCTATATTAACTTTACTGCCCGCTTTTAATTCTGATAAATTCGTTTCTTTTAAAGTATGCGATATCAAGCTTGCTTTAAACCAGTCAGCTCCAGCGCCGGAAATCGTTAAGCTTACGCCGTTCACTGATACCGAACCCTTGTAGGACAAATATCTAATTATATTCTTTGGAACCTTTATTATTATTTCTTTATATTTTCCTTTTTTTATTATTTTTTTAACTAAACCGATGCCATCAACATGCCCCATGACGAAATGGCCGTCAATCCGATCGCCGATTTTAATGCCTAGCTCCAGGTTTATTTTTTCTCCCGCTTTATAATTTATAAACTTGGTTAATCTTAATGTTTCCGGCATTAATTCAACAATAAAATTATCTTTATTGATTTTGATAATCGTTAAACAAACACCATCGCAAGCAATACTGTCGCCAATTTTTGATTTATTGATATAATTGCCGGCATTAATAGTAAAATGTACTTTTCCGGCTCGCTTATTAATCTTTTTTATTATGCCTGTTTTTTTTATTATGCCTGTAAACATAAAACTAAGCTTTACTTTTGTCTTTTTCTTTTTATCTCTTGGCTTAACTTTTCCGCCATGTCAGTATTTTCCCAGGTAAACTGTTTGCCATTCCGCCCAAAGTGGCCATAACTGGCGGTTTTTTGATAAATCGGCTTTTTCAAGTTTAATTTGGAGATAATTTCTTTCGGCCGGAAATCAAAATATTTTTTTATTAAACCAATTATCTTATTTTCAGGAATCTTGTTGGTATTATAAGTGTCAATATAAATGCCGACCGGCTCGGCTACGCCGATGGCATAAGCCACCTGCAACTGGCACTTGTCCGCCAGTCCGGCGGCCACTACATTTTTAGCCACATATCTGGCCATATAAGCGCCGCTTCTGTCTACCTTGGAAGCGTCCTTGCCGGAAAAAGCGCCGCCGCCATGGGCCACTGCCCCGCCATAAGTGTCAACTATAATTTTCCGGCCGGTTAGGCCGGCGTCTGCCGGCGGGCCACCTAAAACAAATTTACCGGTAGGATTTATATAAAAATTAGTATCTTTGTCTATTAAATCGCCCAGAACATGCTCAATCACTTTTTCCCTGATATCAGCCCTTAATTTTTTCATATTAACCTTTTCGCTATGATGGGAAGAAACCACTACTGTCTCCACTCTCACCGCCTGGCCATCATGGTATTCTACGGTTACCTGGCTTTTTCCATCCGGGCGCAAATAGGGAAGGATGCCTTCTTTCCTGACCTGCGCCAGTCTTTTAGTTAATTTGTGGGCCAGGACTATCGGTAGCGGCATATATTCAGGCGTTTCATTGGTGGCATAGCCAATCATCAATCCCTGATCGCCTGCCCCCTGTTCTTTGTATTCGCCCTTGTCTTCTTCCACTCCCTGGGCAATATCCGGACTTTGCTCATGCAAAGTTACCAATATCCCGACATCATCACAGCAAAATCCGTATTCTTGCTTATCATAGCCGATATCCTTTAATACTCCTCTGACTATTTGATCTATTTTTACGTATGATTTTGTTTTGGCTTCGCCTCCCACCAAAACCAAACCGGTGGTATTATAGCACTCAATGCCAGCGCGGGTATCAGGATCTTGCTTTAACATTTCATCCAAAATGGCATCGCTTAATTGGTCGCAAATTTTATCCGGATGGCCCTCGGTAACGGATTCGGAAGTAATTAATCTTATATTTTTTTTAGACATAAGCTGTTAATTGTTAATTGATTATGTTCCAATTTCCCACGACTCCAGATATTTCTTTTGTTCCGGAGTCAATTTATCAATAGAAATTCCCATTGATTTTAACTTTAATTTAGCTATCCAATTTTCTATATCCTCCGGTATTTCATAAACAATATTATTAAATTTCTTTTTGGCTCTAATGACATATTCAGCCGTAAGCGCCTGAGTGGCAAAACTCATATCCATCACCGATGCCGGATGACCTTCGGCCGCGGCTAAATTAATCAGCCGGCCCTCGCCTAACAAATAAATACTTTTGATTTTTGACTTTTGACTTTTGACTTTAATTATATATTCATCAACATTATTTCTGACATTCTTTTTAAAACTTTTGGCTATTTTTTTAAGGCCAACCACGTCAACTTCAACGTCAAAATGCCCTGAATTGCAAACGACCGCCCCGTCCGGCATTAATTTAAAATGTTCAATTCTAATAACATTAATATCGCCGGTTAAAGTGCAGAATAAATCGCCGATTTTAGCCGCCGCGCGCATCGGCATGACAACAAAGCCATCCATAGCCGCTTCCAGCGCTTTGATATCATCAACTTCGGTAACGATTACTTTAGCACCCATGCCCCGCGCGCGCATGGCAAATCCCCGCCCGCACCAGCCGTAGCCGGCCACCACCACATTTTTGCCGGCAATCAGCATATCAGTCGCCCTGATAATGCCGTCCAGGGTGGACTGGCCGGTGCCGTATCTGTTATCAAAAAGATATTTTGTCTTGGCATTATTGATGGCAAATACCGGAATCCGCAATTTGCCCGATTTAGCCAATGCTTGCAATCTGATAACGCCGGTAGTGGTCTCTTCCAAACTGCCGATAATATCCTGGGCTTGATTTTTATATAAGGAATGAAGGAGAGATATTAAATCGGCGCCGTCATCAATAGTTATCCGCGGCTTGTGTTTTAAAGCATGCTCTAAATTGGCATAATAGCTTTTTTTGTTTTCTCCATGGACGGCGAAAACCGGTATTTTATAATCCTTAACCAAAGCCGCGGCCACGTCATCCTGCGTGGACAAGGGGTTGGAAGCGCATAATAAAACATTTGCCCCGCCGGCTTTTAAGGTTCTGGCTAAATTAGCCGTCTCGGCTGTCACATGCAGGCAAGCGGAAATTCTTAAGCCCCTTAACGGCTTAAATTTATCAAACCTTTCTTTAATCATATTTAAAACAGGCATGTCTCTTTCCGCCCAGGCAATCCTTTTTTTTCCTCCTTCAGCCAATTTTATGTTTTTTATTTTATAGTTCATAAAATGAATTATGAATCATGAATAGTGAATCATAAATTATAGTTTTCCCTAGATTTTTTAATTAATCCATTTATCAATTTATACCCATCTCTCCAGGCGTTTAAATCTGTGAATGATTTTATTTTACTTGATTCATTATTCATGATTCATGATTCTATTTATAAAATAATTTTTCTCCATAACTCTCCCTATACCTCCTCCTAACATCCTTCCATCCAAACCGATGCGCCTGCGTGCCTCTTTTTTCCACCGCGTAGGAAGCAACGGTGTTAGCTAATCTGCCAATTTCCTTTAATCCCATATTATTTGCCAGCCCGGCAATCAATCCGGCGCGAAAAGCGTCGCCGGCGCCAGTCGGATCCACAATTTTTTTCAGTTTAACAGCCGGTATTTTAAATATTTTATTTTTATCGTAAATTTCCGCTCCTTTCTTCCCCTTGGTTATTATCAGTATACTTACTTTATCAAGTATTTTTTTAGCTGTCCAACCGGTTATTTTTTTTATTAAATCAAATTCATAATCATTGCCGACAAGCGCTGAAGCGCCGGCAATGCCGGCTAATAAAGAACTTTTTTTTAAGCTGGTAATCTGCTGTCCCGGATCATAAATATAAAAAATTTTATTTTTTTTATAAACCCGGGCATAATTCTCCATATCCTTATTATTCCCCGGGGAAATGATTGCTAATGTCATTCTGGAGCGGAGCGGAGCGGAGCGATAGAATCTCGAGATATTATTCACGCTACTAATACTTTCCAAAGCTCCCGGATTGAAGGCCGTAATCTGGTTATCGGCTTTGTCAGTAGTGATATAACACGAAGCGGTATTTTTATTTTTTATTATTTTAATTCGCGATATGTCTATTCTATTCTTAGCCAGCCATTTTTTATAAATTCCAAAATCTCTGCCAGCTGTTGCCAGTATCACCGGCCTTAACCCCAATAAAGACAAATTATAGGCAATATTGCCGGCGGTGCCGCCAAAGCTTTCGGTCAGGCCGTTAACCGCAAATGAGACATTTAAGATATGCGCCTTCTCGGGCATGATGTAATCCTTGAAATATCCCGGAAAATCCATTATCCGGTCATACACCAACGACCCGGATACTAAAATATTATTTTTCTTCTTCATAGTTAAACCCAATTTCTTTTTTATTAAGACCTTCTTCTTCCTTATTTTTTAATAAAATATGCAAAGCGGAAAAAATATCTTTTATATTTTTATCATGCTTGTTGTATTTATTTTCCAATTCATTAATTTTCTCAGCTAAATCCTGGGAAGAATTTATAATCCTGCTTACCATTACGAACACTCGCATTATGGCAATATTTATCTGAATGGCCTTTTTACTTCTTAAAATGCTGGATAACATAGCTATTCCCATTTCCGTAAAAACATAGGGCCGATAACGCTGGCCACCACTATTTGAGGTCACAATTTGTGACCTCAAATTTTTAAACTCATCTTCGGTTAATTGAAACATAAAATCCCCCGGAAATCTTTCAATATTCCTCTTTACCGCTTGATTAAGAACTTTTGTTTCAACTCCGTAAAACTCCGCCAAATCACGATCCAACATAACTCTCTGTTCCCGTATTAACAATATTTTATTCCTAATTTTTTCTTGTAAAATAATATCTGCCATTTAATTTTTATTTCCTAAAATTTTTAAAATATTTCTTATTACCGATTAAAAATATCTTTTTATTTTAATTATATTTATTTACCGACTATTATATTGGCCAATCGGCTAATATTTTAGCCAATCTATTTTTATTTGTTGTGACTTCATAATTCATAATTCTTTATTCAATTTCTCAATCTCCTCTTCAATCGCCTGGCACTTAGGTAAACTTAGGGTTATGCCATTCAAAGTATATACTCCAAATAATTATCCTGATTAATAATTTTATATTCCGCGTTTTTATAAGTTAAGAGCCAATCTTTCGGCGGCTTAATCTTGTCTTTTTTCCATTTAATTTCAAAACCGTAAAGCTTGCCGTCGCGTTCTTCAATTATGTCTATTTCCTGGCCGTTATATGTTCTCCAAAAGTATAACGAACCGTAAATATTGTCATATGCTAATTTTTTCAATCTTTCAGAAAAAATAAAATTTTCAAATAACTGGCCAATGTCATTCCTGTCTTTTAAGCTATTGAATTGCGAAATAACGGCGTTCCTGATGCCATTGTCCAAGAAATAATATTTGCCCTTTTTGGCAATTTCTTTCCGCAAATTACGGCTAAAACCCCAATGAGCTTTGATAATAAAGCTTTTTTCCAAAAGATCCAAATAACGGGCAACGGTTTTTACGTCAATAGCCAATTGAATGGCTAATTCATTTAAAGATACTGAATTGCCAACCTGAAAAGCCAATAATTTTAATAAATTTACTAAAGCTTTTGGAGATTTTATTTTTTCCAGCGCCAAAATATCTTTTAGCAAATAAGAATTCACTATTTCTTCCAAAATTTTTATTTTTTCATTTTTCGTGTCTGCCATTATTATCTCCGGGTATGCCCCGAAAACTAAAAAATCTTCCAGCTTCTGTTTTAACTCATAATTATTGAATTTCAACCTTAGTTCTTTTTGGGAAATCGGGTAGAGAATAATGGTATTTTTTCTTCCAGTCAGGGGTTCGCCGATTTGCCGCGACAAGTCAAAAGAAGATGAGCCGGTAGCGATAATAAAAATTTTCGGTAAATTATCTATTATAATTTTCAAGCCCATGCCAATGCCCGGTATTAATTGCGCTTCATCAATGGCAATCATTTCATAGCCGGCGCAATATTCAAAAATTCTTTTAAAATCTCTTGAGCCCAATATATCGGCGATTGTAATATTATCTCCTGTGTCAAATTTATATTTTAACTTTGTTTTATTTAAAAATCCTTTTAATAAAGTGGTCTTGCCGACTCGTCTTGACCCATAAATAATCAATGCTTTATTGGGTTTTAATATTTTTTCTATATTATATATTCTTTCAAGCATAATGAATTTGAAATTTAAGGAGTACAAATCCTAAAATTAATGATAATTTAAATATATCATATACATAAATTTTGTCAAATATTATGCTTAAAATACTCAAATTATAATAAAAATAACTTATATTAGCTAAAATATATTATCATTTTATTTTATATTAAATATAAAGTAAAGTCAAGCGGTATTTATATTAAACATAGAGTAATATGTACTTTACTCGTTTTATTCCTTATTCCTAATTTTTTTCGGCAAATTTAATATTACACCATAAATCCATAAATAATATTATCCAATTCGCTGTGATTTCTAGAAATAACTTTATATTCTTTTATTTTTAAGCTGGCGCAAAGTTTGGCGAGTTTTTTTTCGTCCCGTTCGTCCGGAGACACTTTGGCTTCGTACGCTTTGGCTTTATTTAAAATAAAGTCAATTTCTGATCCATTTTTACGCTGATAATAATTTAATTCACCTTTGAGCCTTAAATTTTGAAAAATATTATTTTCAAATATTTTGCCTTCATCAATTTTTCCCAAAATATTAAGTAGTCCTGAGTCGGCTAAATATGCCTTCGACGCTTGCCTTATTTCAGTGTCTTTATTGCGGCTAAACGGCCTTATTAATTTTATAAAATACGTGCCTTCCAAAAAAGACAAATAATTATTAACCGTCTCTCGGGCAATGCCCAGCTCTTTTGATAATTTAAAAATATCAAGTTTAGAGCCTGTCCTTTGCGCTAAAAGCAGAATTAAATCTCTAACGGCCGAAACATTCCGATAATCGCTTAATTGCAGAACTTCAAGCTGATAGTAAGAAGAAAATATCGCTTCCAGAGATTTCTTTTTTTCCGAAATATTTTCTTTTAAAACAACTCCGGGAAAACCGCCGTAGCGCAAATATTCTTCATAAAGAAGAGCGAAAATTTCGTGAGTGGCTTCGCCTATTTTATCGCTGACGGCCGGAACTTTTAACCGGCTGCCCTTAAACCGCAAGAATTCACGAAAATTAAGCGGATATAATTCAAAAATATATTTTCTTCCGGCTAATGATTCTGAAAAAAAATTTTTAAGATAATAGCTGGCCGATCCGGTTAAAAAAAATTTTATTTTATAATGGTCGTATAAATATTTAACAACCGACGGCAATTTTTTTGAAAAATGGATTTCATCTAAAAAAACATAAGCCCGCTTATTTAATTTCAACCCCCGGCTTTCAAAATCCGCCATTATTCTTTCATAATTTTTTTCTTCAAACAATTTCTGGTTTAATGGATTTTCAAGATCAATAAATAATTTATTGCCGGACTCAATATAATCGCTTATATATTCCAAAAGGGTAGTTTTTCCCACCCGGCGCATGCCCGTGATGATAATGACTTCCGGCGAAGAAATATAGGGTTTTATTTGTTTGAATAAATCTCTTGCTATTATCATAATTCTATCTTACAAAAAGTACTACTATTTGTCAAGTATACTTTATAAATGGTAAAAATATAAATATTTTATTTTATGTTTGCCTAAATTTTTTAACATTGCTTGCCTTATTCATAATTCATAATTCTTTATTCAATTTCTCAATCTCCTCTTCAATCGCCTTCCTCTCTAAAGAGCCGACGGGGTAATCCGCTAAAATTTTTCTCAACTCATCTAATGTTCTTTCTATTTCTATCTTTTGGTTTTTGGACGCTCGAACTTCTGATGTTATTAATGGCTTTTTAGCTGATTTTTTAGGATCATATAAAACAACCACTTTCCCCTTATTAGTAGTTACTAAACGGCCATCTTTGGTTTTTAATAATAAATCGTCTTCAAACCCCTCTGGCGAAAAAGATGAAATATTTAAAAAATTATACAAAGCAAATAATCTTTTTAATACTTCTTTTTCTTTATCTGCCAATTTACTAAAATACGGACTTTGAAAATAATTAGCCCTAGCCAATGAACCACCGCCTTTTAAACTTGTATGGACAATATAATCTTTAAGCCAATCCACTACTGTTTTTAATTTTTTACTGCTATCTATTTCAACTAGCTTGATAATTGTTTCCTGGTTTTTTACTATCGCGTCTTTTAATATTTTTTTGCAACTATCCCTGTCTGTTATATGCAAAAATATTAATTTTTTTCTAATTCTCTCTGTTATATCCAGCTCCTCTAAATTTAAACCGATGGCTATGTTATCTTTCAATAATTCAACAATTTCATTTGTATGTAAAAAGGGAATAATAAGAAACCTCAAAGCTATAAAAGCTTTTTTCAACATAGAATCATTATTGATTAATCGCATATCATCGATGCTGATTTTCTTCAATATTTTTCTGGCATTATCTTCATCCAAATAAAAAATCAATTCCTCGGCTTGTTTGATAAAGTTATTTAAATCTATCATATAATTTCCATAATAAAATCATTAGACATTTTGATCTTCATCTAAAGCTTTTTTCATTTCTTCCAAACTATCTAACTTTCCGCTTTTTAGCTTGGTTTTTATAAATCCGCCGAAATATTTTATTAAATCAGCTTGCTGGGTATCGCCTTCTTTGGCTACCTCGACAGCTAAAGATTTTATCTGTCTTAAAAGTTTGGGATTTGAAGCTGCTTTAAAATTATCCGGCCTTAAACGTCTTATTTGCTCTAATTGATGCGCGGTTATATTACGCAATAACGTTTCTCCCTCGTCTGTTAAATAAGCCGCGGCGCCGTTAACATCCTCCGCGAACCAGGAATCGGGGTGCAGGTTTCTTGCCCAAGCTTGGCTTTCAAAAGTTTTAAGCTTGCTCGCTCCGGCCATTCTTCGCTCATCGCTGGCATGCAGTCTGCCGTCTTTAAAAGTCATTTCGTCATAGGTATGACCGCCAGTAGTCTGGTCCGCTTTACCCATAGCATAAGTTATGGAATTGCCTTTTTGAATTCCAATTTCTCCAATGCCAGCGGCGATTTTCGCGCCCATACTTTTATTTAATCCTAATTCGCTGAACATTGACTGTATCATGGCCTGGGCATTGGCGGCCGTCACAGGATTACTTCTAAAATCATCTTTGAGCGCCCCGACATTACTCTCATTCAATCCATTAACGGTTTTACTTTTGGCTAATTTTTCTAATAGGCCGTTGCTTTTTGTCATTAAACTTATCATTCTTCTATCTTTAAGAGATTCATTTATATCATTGTTTTGCGCCAACAGCCTAAATCCACCGACAACTTTACTGGTTTCCCCTTTTTCAAAAGACTTTATTACTTCCTCAACAATCGCCCCGCTCTCATCGCCCGTAGATCTTCTTAATTCACTCATGGCGCTATCATATTGTTCTTCAGCCCCTCTTTCACTAAACACATAACCAATGCCTGCTCTTTTAGCCGCTTTTTCAGAACCCCATTTTCTGCCAAAAATTGTCGCCCGTGGATCTTCAAGAATGCTAGCTTGCTTCTCGTTTTCTTCTATTATTTTTTTGTCTTTTTCTTTGTCTAGTTTTTCCGGCTCATCCAATGACACCATATCATAATGATACTGCTCATTGGCATATTTCTTTTTTTCCTCTTCAGTGGTAAATTCCGGCGGAGCATTTTTAATATAACTAGCCAACATCTGAGTCCGTTCACTTTTATATTTTTCTTTATTTAACTTTTTATCCTCATCATCCAATCCTGTATTTTCGATCCTCTCGCCTGATCTGCCCGCATTAAATCTTAATCTGGCAGCTTCTTCTTTGTCTCTTGTTATGTTGCCCGTACTTTTCTTAATGGCCCTATATTGGTCTATACTGGTGTATCTATTAACTATATCATGCCAAGCTCCACTAACTGGCCCACCGGTTTCTTCACCAGTTTCATACTTTTGCAAAGCTTGCGCCCGGGATGCATCCCAACCTTTTTTGATTTGACGATAATTCAAAGATTTAGCATAATATTTTACTCCTTCTTTGCCGAATATACGCTTTTGTAATTTCATTTGCGCTATATCTAAATTTCTGCCAGCTGTAAAAGTAAGGTCTTTTGCCCCCCTTCCAATTTCACTTGCCCCTCTTTTCAACATTCCCGAAGCTCGGCTTTGCAAACCCTTAACCGCGCCGGTACCCCAGCTGGCGCCGATTCCACCGATCTGGGATGATACCATTAGGCCGCCGACTAATAAACCTATAGCGATTAAAAAAGACATAAAACTTTTATCTGTAAGCATTTGAGTTAATGCATTTGTATCTGGTAAAATTAATGTATCACTTGAATTAAGAAATGCTAAATTAGAAAATTCACCTGACCGCTGTATTGTTATAAGAGATAGCCAAATAAAAAAAGCTAAAATCGGACCGTTAACTAAATATTTAGTAAAATCTCCCCAATACTGGGCAGAATATTTCTGTCCGCCGGGAAAGGTGCTTAATAAAAAAGCCAAGGGCGATAAAATAACATATATCCAAAGCATTATTACTCGCATAACAAAAACAACTAATATCGCCAGCATCGTAATGGTGGCAATTATTAAAAAGAGTACAGCAATAATCATAGCCGCAACTGTGTTGGTAAGATTTAATTGATTAGTGCTATCAGTCCATGTCGCAGAATTTTTTGCTACTTTAACATATTCATCCACTCTCAATAAGTTAACAAAATTACCCCCACCGTCAGAAAAAGCTTTAACAAAAGTAGCCATTATAATTTGGGAAAAATCAATAAAAATACCACAAATCATTTTAGAAAAATTCACCAAAACAGCCATTATTAATAATTTTGGCAACATTTTTTTTACATTATAATTTTCTATCCTTAAAATTGTGGCAAAAGCAATTATTAATAGCACTAAAATAAAAAACATATTAGCCAAATCCCTGACAATTTTCCAAGCTTCACTTATTGATTGTTCATTAATAAAATTATTATAATTTGTAATAATTATTATTGCTTTTATAACCACGGTTAATATTAAGCCACAAATAAGAATAAATAAACTTGCTATCCAACCAACCACGGTTACCACAACTTTATCAATCGCTCCAGCCCAGCAAATATTAAATACACCAAAAGATAATATAATTAAAAAAAATATAAAAAAATTATTTAATATTTTTTTGTTTTTTGAATAAAATTCTTTCATTTAATTAAAATATTATTTATGCGTACTAAGGGTTGGTTATCCATTCCCAAGTGCCAGTTATTCCATCTACTGTTTTAAAAATTATACTATTCGCCAGCCATACTATTATGGCTATTATGCCAAAAATAATAAAAAATATTAATAAATCCAAAAAAATCAGACCCATTTTTTCCGCTATGCCGATTGTGTCGCCGGTTGCCCGGCCGGAAATTGATTTAGCTTCCGCCAGCGGCAGCCATTCATGGCCTAATTTGCAGAAAAGCCGTTCGCCGAAAACAAATGACAAAAACACATGAAGATTTATCCATAAAATTGACGAACCGAAAGAGGGTATTATGGCCAGCCATGCCCACCGGAGCATACGGCCGGTTGCTTGGTTTACCGGGCTGACGACCTTATTCTCCACCATCTGCCTGGTCTTCTCCTTTAAATCAAGCGCTCTTTTGGCGGCCGCCATTTTCATCCTCAATGACTGGTACCGCCCGGGCTGGTCCTCTTCCGCCTTTTCTTCCTCCTGACCATCCCCCTGCCTCAACCGCCGGGCGGCCAAGGCCTCCTGGGCCGGGCCGGAGAGAGTTTGATTTCTTAATATGGCTTCGTCTATGCTGGACATACAATTAATAAATTCGAAATTCGAAGCACGAAATCCTAAACAATATCTAAATTCAAAATACGAATTACCAAAACTTTTAAAAAATTATAATTAATTTATTCCGATATTAATAAATACGAAATTCGAAGCACGAAATCCTAAACAATATCTAAATTCAAATTTTCAAATATTCAAAACAAAACTGTTTTAGATTTCGAATTTTCGTCATATGAATTTGTTTGGGATTTCGGATTTAGTGCTTCGTATTTTTATTTCTCGAATTTTTTTAAAATTGAACCAAAAATCATCGTTAATTCCCCAGCTTCTTTTATTAAAATTTGTTGTTCTTTTGCTAATTCTTGATTATTATTAGCTTCAACAAGCATCAGCCAATATCTGCTTTCTTTTGCTTCTTTGCGGCAAATTTTTATTCTCATTATAAAATCTTTTTTGCTTAATGATTCGTTGGCTTCAATATAATTCGCTCCCACCGAACCAGAAGATCTGATCACCTGCTTGCCGTCTTCAATATTTGCTGTTATTCTTAACAGCTTCTTCACAAAACTCCTCACCTGCCTGGCAAATTTAAATGTACGTTCTTCTAAATCATATTGTTTTGAATTTCTTATTTCTGTCATTTGAATTTGTTTCGGATTTAGATATTCGAATTTCGGATTTAAAATGTCACTACTATCCAGCCGTCATTAGCCACGGCAGTTTCATCGCCGAATTTCTGATAAATACTGCAATCATTTTTTCCGTTAGGCGTTTGCGCCATCGCGCCGGTACTGTCAATCTGGCCGCTACACCAGTCCCAATTGTCTTTAATATTAATTTTCGGCTGAACCAGGCAGCAATCCTGGCCAACCGGGCAGGGATTGCCGTTGCCAACACCATTAAAATTATTAACCGGCCCTCCGTTCAAACCGCAATAAACATTATTATTATTTAAACCCTGGTCAACCGCCCTTTTGCTCTTTAACTCCCAATAACCGTACAAATGGTAGAGCGAATGGGGCAAATTAGCATTCGGCTTGTCGCG
>PETS01000016.1 GCA_002781265.1 Candidatus Falkowbacteria bacterium CG02_land_8_20_14_3_00_36_14
ACCATACCACATGAGAGCGAAACCCCAAAGGTAACCCTAATTGCTGCAATTGTAACAATTTTTGTCAAGCTTAAGTATTAAACAAGAAATGGCACACATCTCCATCTTGCATTATGTATTCTTTGCCTTCAGTGCGTATTAGGCCCTTTTCCTTAGCCGGTACTTCCCCGCCGGCATTAATAAAATCTTGCCAATTTATAATTTCCGCGCGAATAAATCCTTTGGCAAAATCAGTATGGATGACGCCGGCAGCTGCCGGCGCTTTAGCTCCGGTTTTGACGGTCCAAGCCCGCGTTTCATCCGAACCGGTGGTAAAAAAAGTTATGAGCCCGAGCAATTTATACGAAGCTTTAATCAGCTTGTCCAATCCGCTTGTTTCCAAGCCCAATTCTTCAATATATTTTTTCTGTTCTTCTGCCGGCAAGTCCGCGATTTCTTCTTCCAGCTTGGCGTTAATATTGATAATTTTATTTTCATCTTCGTTGATGTCCGCGTTATTATTTTCGGTGCCGGAATTTAACACATAAATAATCGGCTTTAATGTCAAAAGATTAAAATTTTTTAATTCTTTTTTTTCCTCCTCGGTTAATAAAAAACTTCTGGCGTCCTTGCCTTCTTCCAGCCAGGACTTTAGTTTTATTAAAAGATTATTCAGCTTTATGGCATTTTTATCTCCGCTTTTGGCTTCCTTGGAAATTTTATCCGATCTTTTTTCAATAACGGCCAGATCGGCTAAAATTAATTCCAGATTTATGTTTTCCTTGTCCCTTTTAGGATCAATCTCTCCGTCCACATGGACAATATTATTATTTTTAAATTCCCGCACCACTTCGCAGATAGCGTCGCATTCCCTTATATGAGACAAAAATTTATTCCCCAGCCCTTCGCCTTTATGGGCGCCTTTAACCAAGCCGGCGATATCAACGAATTCAATAATAGTCGGAATAATTTTTTTCGGCTTTGATATGGCCGCCAGCTTATTTAGACGCTCGTCAGGCACCGTCACCACCCCCACATTCGGGTCAATAGTGCAGAAGGGGTAATTGGAGGCCTCGGCCTTATTTTTAGTTAAGGCATTGAACAGGGTTGATTTGCCCACATTAGGCAAGCCGACAATGCCGATAGATAAAGACATAGGGTTATGATTTAAAGATTAAATCAAAGGGGTATTCCTTGCAAGGAAGAGTTTGAGAAACCATTGTTTTTTAAAATAATTAACTACCTTGAGGATACCTCGTAGCTCTGCTCCGGGGTAATTCATTACCATTTTTTCCATCATTACCGCTAAAGCGGGAATCTAGAAATACTAACGTTCGTGGAGTTTCTGGATTCCCGCTTTCGCGGGAATGATATGTGAATAAAACAATATATTAATCTTTACCTTTTTACCATATTATTTATTTTTTTACAATAAAGAAAGCCCGCATTTATTTGAATGCGGGCTATTAGGAATGAGCTATTTATTGGTTATGAATAATAAGTTAATTTTTATTCCATAACCTCCATCTTTTATTTCTTTAAAAGGGAATAATTCACACAACCACTCGTTTTTATTTTTTTTATCTGTAAAATATTTAATTTTAAGCATTGGCCCAATGTTTAAGTTTATTTTTTTGAGCCAATAACAGTAGAATCAGTCCTAACACCTAAGCCTAAAAGCGAATTATCAAATTTCTTTTCTATCTGATAATGAAAAAAATGTTTATTTTTATTCTCATTAATACTCCAAGAAAGATCGTTAATAAGAAAATAAGAGAAATTACCTGAATTTTCAAATATATTTACTTTAGTAATAATATGAGATAATTTCCAATTATCTTCTGGTTGAAATCTAACTCCAAAAGGAAGTATAACCTTTATTTTTTTAATCTGGAAAATAGGGCCGATAGCGGGGTTAATTTCCCGCAAAGAGCCAGTTGAAGTTTCATAAAAAATGCTAATTTGCGCTTCGGAATTCTTTTTTGATAAAATCCACTAATCTTGGTTTAATTGGAAATCTGACTTATTTATAAAAGCAGATTCATGGCGGTAAATATTAGTTCCAGCGAATGGAATATTGTAAAAGAATAGCGGCAAAATAACAAAAATAAATAATTTTATTTTCATTTTTTTCTTCTTTTTTAAGATTATTTTCAAAGATCTTTTGATAATTATTTTTTTAATTTGCTTTGGAAAATAGCAAAGAAATAAATTTTTTGACTAAAATGGGTAGATTTGGTAAGGTTTAAGTATAATTAATAATAATATTATTATGAATAAAAATATAGTAAATTTTATATTTGAGCTTAATCAGTTAAAAAGAATTAGGCATTCGGGGTGGCAGTTAGCCGGCGTGAAAAATTCCGATACTGTGGCCGAGCATATGCTAAGGGCGGCGCAAATCGGTTATATTTTAGCAATTATGGAAGGAGACGCTAATCCGGAAAAGGTGGTGGCTATGCTGATTATTCATGACAACGCGGAAGCGCGAACCGGAGATCAGAATAAAGTATCGGCCCGTTATTATTCAAATAAGGAGGCGGAAGAAAAAGCTTTTAATGAGCAATTGGAAAATATCGGCGAAAGTATTGAAAAAAAATGGATTGCCTATTTTAAAGAATATAAAGACAGAAACACGAAAGAAGGCATTATCGCCAAAGACGCTGATTGGCTGGAACAGGCTTTTCAAGCCAAAGAATATGTTGATTTGGGCTATCAGTCGGCGCAAAACTGGATTGATAATGTGGCCAAAGCGCTAGAAACAGAATCAGCCAAAAGATTAATAAAGGAAATGAAAGGAATTAAATTTACAGATTGGTGGAAAGATCTTAAGAAAATGACATATAAAAAATTAAAATAATAATATGGACTACAAATATTTAAGCAAAGATGAGGGCATATACAAAGCGATTAAAGCCGAAGAGAAAAGGCAGTCAGAAGGCATGGAATTAATCGCTTCGGAAAATTATGCCTCCCCGGTTGTTTTAGAGGCGATGGGGTGCGTTTTGAACAATAAATATTCGGAAGGATACCCGGGCCATCGGTATTACGGCGGGCAGGAGTTTGTAGATGATGTGGAAAATTTAGCGATTAAGCGCGCCAAAAAACTTTTTAATGCCGAGCATGTGAATATTCAGCCATTGTCTGGTTCGCCGGCCAACGCGGCCGTGTATATGGCTTTTTTAAAGCCGGGAGACAAAGTGCTGGGCTTAAAACTTGACCACGGCGGGCATTTATCGCATGGGCATCCGGTAAATTTTTCCGGCATGCTTTATAATTTTGTGCAATACGGAGTTGACGCGGAAACCGGCTATGTTGATATGGATGAAGTGGCTGAAATTGCCAGACAGGAAAAGCCAAAAATGATTGTCGCCGGCTATAGCGCTTATTCCCGGGAAATTGAATGGGAAAAATTTAAGCAAATTGCCGATGAGGTCGGAGCTTTTACCTTTGCTGATATCGCCCATACGGCCGGTTTAATCGCGGCCGGGCTTCTTAATAATCCCGTGCCCTTTTTTGACGTAGTCTCAACTACCACCCATAAAACTTTGCGCGGGCCGAGGGGCGCTATTATAATGTGCCTGGAAAAATACGCTCCGCAAGTTGACCGGGCGGTTTTCCCCGGCATGCAAGGAGGCCCCCATGACCATATTAACGCCGCTAAAGCAGTGGCTTTGGGCGAGGCCTTAAAGCCGGAGTTTAAAGTATACGCCCGGCAGATTATAACCAACGCCAAAGTTATGGCCGAAGAATTAGCCAATAAAGATTATAAGATTATTTCCGGCGGGACTGACAATCATTTGCTGGTGATTGATATGACGAATAAAGGAGTAGCCGGGAAAGAAACAGAAATCTTGTTGGATAAAGTCGGAATTTCTGTCAGCCGTTCCACCATTCCTAATGACCCCAATCCGCCTATGAACCCTTCCGGCGTGCGTCTAGGCACGCCGGCTATTACCACCAGAGGCATGCGCGAGAAAGATGTTATTAAAATAGTTAGCTTATTTGATAAAACAATTATAAGTAAAAATAAAGCGGCTGAATTAAATAAAATAAAAAAAGAAGTAAAAGAATTTTGCTTAAGATTTCCCGTACCGGGAATATAAAAAAATCCGCCATCCTGAGGAGCGTTAGCGACGAAGCCTACCTGCCGGTAGGCAGGGATTTTGTGGTTTCACGGGCTTCTTCGCTTCGCTCAGAATGACGGAGAAAAAATATGCGAATAATAGACGGCCGGAAAATGGCTGAAAAAATTAAAGATGGGATTGTTAAAGAAATTATTGAGCTAAATAAAAATGATAAGCTTAAAAATAAAAGGCCTAATTTGGCAATAATTTTAATAGGCGAGAGAGAGGATTCTAAACTGTATGTAAATTTAAAAGAAAAAGAAGCCAAAATAGTCGGCATAGATACGCACACGTATAAGTGTCCGGAAAATATTAAGAGCCAAGAAGTTATAGATATAATCAACTGCTTGAACAAAGATGGATTAATTGACGCTATATTAGTCCAACTGCCTTTACCGGAAGATTTAGATACAAATGCGATAATTAGCGCCATAGATCCGAAAAAAGATGTTGACCGGTTTCATCCTGAAAATTTAGGAAAATTATTAAAAACCTGCGATCATAATGATATAATTCCTCCGGTTTTTGAGGTGGTGCTGAAAATATTAAAAAATATCAAATTTAACCTGAATGGTAAAACCGTATGCTTATTAGCCAATTCCGATATTTTTGGCCAAAGTTTGGCTAAAGTTTTAGAATGCCGGAAAGCAAAAGTAAAAACATTTTATCCGGACAACAAAGAATTTATTAATTCGTCTTCCCAGGCTGATTTATTAGTTACGGCAATTGGCCGGCCCGGGTTTATAAAAAAAGAAATGGTTAAAGAGGGCGCGGTAATTATTGATATCGGCATAAAGAGGTTGGACAATAGAATATTGGGCGATGTGGATTTTAAAGATGTTAAAGGCAAGGTTGGATATATCACGCCGGTGCCCGGAGGCGTCGGTCCATTAACCATCGCTATGCTTTTTAAAAATACTTTGGAATTGTATAAAAATAGGGGGAAATAAAAGATCTTTAAACAATCAGCAAAAGGAGGGTAGAGAATGAAAAAAAATATCATAAAAACTCTGTTAATAATTATTTCTTTTTTAGCTTTTTACCTAAGCTGCACGGCTAATAAAATTTATTATCCCCAAAATATTAACGAGCCGTTGGAGAAAGAAAAGCCGGAAAATAACCAGAAAGGCAGCCAAGTGGCAGTAGTTGAATTAATAAGAATGGAAAATCCGTATGGTAAAGTAAAAGTTTTTTACGAAAGCGATAAATACGGCAAGATTGACAGATATTTAACAATCGCTTTTGAATATTACCCCGGTTTTATTAAAAAAAATACGGGAATAAATTTACAAGAGGAAGCGTTTTATAGCAAGAAAAGCGAACTAGAAATCCAATTTGTCTCTGATAAAACATTAAATGGTAAAATTATTCAGAGTTATGGGATGTTATTGCCGGTAGATGGGTTGTATGACAATAATGCAAATATTGTTTATATCAATACTGATGACAACGCTGACATTATTATTCATGAGTTTTTCCATTTTTTGCGGGATATTTCCGGTATAGTTTTGGATAAAGACGAGGAAGAAAAATTGGCGGACGAATTCGCCAATTATATTCAGGAAATTGAAAAAGATTTTATTCGGGCAAAAATAAAGAAATAAATTCAAGGGCCGGCTTGATTGGTACTGTCGCCAATTAAATTTTTTTATCTAAAATTAGCAAAAATAATTTTATTTGATTTTTGTCAAATTTGGCTAATCTTA
>PETS01000112.1 GCA_002781265.1 Candidatus Falkowbacteria bacterium CG02_land_8_20_14_3_00_36_14
AGTTGGTGGAAGTTATTAATTAAATAATCTTCCCACCATACCACATGAGAGCGAAACCCCAAAGGTAACCCTAATTGCTGCAATTGTAACATATAACTGTCAATACTATTGACATTTATATTGTCAATTTTTACTTATATTAAAGCAAAATAATTATTTATTATAAAAATGTTGTCAGAATAGTTGACATTTTTTTAAATTTATGATAAACTTATTATTAATTAAATATTTATAAATTAATTTTCTTTTAATCCTTGCTTTTTTACCCATAATTTTTCTTTGTCATCCCGGGCTTGATCCGGGATCCAGGGTTAGACACTGCTTACTTATTTAAATTAATAATAATATTTAAGCGTACTTTACCTGGATACCGGCTTGGAGGCCGGTATGACAGGCGAGACTTATTTTTATGGATATAGATAAAACATTAAAACAATTCGGCTTGAATCCTAAGGAAATAAATGTCTATTTAGCCCTGCTTCAGCTGGGTCGGGCTTCTGTTTTATTAATTGCCAAAAAGGCCGGAATCAAGCGCCCGACTGCTTATCTGATATTAGAAGATTTAATGGAGAAAGGTCTAGTTTCCAAAATTCCCCGCAAGCATAAAACCTTATTTATGGCGGAAAACCCAAAAATATTAATGCAAATAGCAGACAGAAGAAAAAAGGAAGTTGAAAAAATTATTCCTAATCTTCTCGGAATTTATAATACAAAACCAAACAAACCGTCTGTGCAGATGTATGAAGGCAGAGAAGGGGTTGACCAAGTGTATAATATGATAATGAAATCAAAGGAAGTTTGGTGGTTTGGAAATTTAGAAACTGTTTATAATAATTTTAGGCATGTTTTTGACGGCTTTGAGAAATTAATCGCGCAGAAAAAAATAATTTTAAGAGACTTTATCGGCAATACGGATTGGGAAAATAAATATGCCCAAACAGGCCAAAAATCTAATCATGAAATCCGCATATCTACCCTGCCCATAAATATTGATTTTTCTTTATTTGACAATAAAGTAGCCATACTGTCTTTACAGGAAGATTTATATGCAGTATTAATAGAGGACAAAAGAATCGCCGACAGCTTAAGAAGCTTATACGAACTGGCATGGAGAAAAGCCGGGAAGTATAAGAGTAAAAATTGACATTTTATGTTACAATTGCAGCAATTAGGGTTACCTTTGGGGTTTCGCTCTCATGTGGTATGGTGGGAAGATTATTTAATTAATAACTTCCACCA